>JANOUB010000658.1:0-1622 GCA_031416615.1 Thermoleophilia bacterium | reverse complement strand
GGCGGAGTCGGGGCGAGAGAAGCGCTCGAACGCCCGCGCGAGGAAGTCGGGCGGGAAGCCGGCGCCGTCGTCTCGCACATGGAGCTCGACACGGTCGTCCACGGCGCTCGCGTCGAGCTGGACGACCGCACCGCCGTACCGGAGGGCGTTGTCGATCAGGTTCCCGAGCGCCTGCTCGAGCCTGAGGCGGTCGCCGTGGACGCACAACCCGGGCGCTGGCTCGATGAGGATTGGTCTGCCGGCTTCCTGGGCTCGCCACTCGAACCTGCTCGCTACCGACGCGAAGAGGTCGTCGACGGCGACGTCGTCGAGCCGCAGCGGGATCCGGCCTCGATCGGAACGCGCGATCAGGAGGAGGTCCTCCGCGAGTTGAGCGAGCCGCTCGACCTCCCCCGAGGAGGAGAGCACGGCCTCGCGCAGGTCCTCTTTGGTCTCGGCGTGGCGGAGCGCGAGCTCGAGCTCGGTGCGGAGCAGCGCCAGGGGTGTGCGCAGCTCGTGGCCGGCGTCCGCGACAAAGCTGCGCTCGCGCTCGAGGGCCTCCTCGAGCCGGTCGAGCATGGAGTTGAGCGTCTCGGCGAGTCGCTCGACCTCGTCGCCCGTGCCCGGCATTGGCAGCCGCTCGTCCGCGGTGTCGGCCGAGATGGCCGCCGCACGGCGCCGCATCGCCTCCACCGGCCGCAGCGAGACCCCCGCGAGCGCGTACCCGGCCAGCGTCGCGAGCAGGAGCGCGACCGGCATGGCGAT
Source organism: Thermoleophilia bacterium (assembly GCA_031416615.1). GTDB lineage: Bacteria > Actinomycetota > Thermoleophilia > Gaiellales > Gaiellaceae > Gaiella. The sequence continues at coordinate 878 of JANOUB010000658.1, read as the reverse complement.
CAGCAGCTCGTTGCGTAGCCTCGCGAGCGTCTCGGTCCGGTCCTGCACGGTGACCCCGACGACGAGCACGAGGCGGCGCCCCTCGCGCACGAGCGGCGTCGCGAGCAGCCGCGAGGGCTCGTCGAGGCCGGGCACGACTCCGCGCTCGGCAAAGAGCGCGCCCTGCCGCGTCTGCGCGAGTTCCTGCGGCGTCAGCAGCGACGTCCCCTCGAGCGGGCTCGTCGCACTGAGGACGCGGCCCTCGGCGTCGAGCAACTGGGCGAACGCCTCACCCCGCTCGACGAAGCCACCACGCCCGGCCGCCTCGAGCGAGCCATCGTGTCGGACGAGCACGCCGAGGTCGTCCGCCCGGAGGTGCAGGTCGCGGTCGAGCGCCTCCGAGAGGTGCGATCCCAGACTCGCGTAGAGAAACCACCCGGTCGCGGCGAGCACGATGGCCATCGTGATCGCGAACGCCCCGGCCACGCGGGCCCGGATCGGAACCGGCCTCATCGCGCGGGCCCTTCCTTCAGCCGGTAGCCGACGCCGCGCACGGTCTGGAGCGTCGAGCGGCCGAACGGCTCGTCGATCTTCAGGCGCAGGCGGCGGACGTAGACGTCGACGATGTTGGAGCGGTTCTCGTACGCGAAGTCCCAGGCATTCTCGAGCAGGTCGAAGCGGGAAAGGACGCGCCCCGGCCGGCGCATGAAAGCCTCGAGCAGCGCGAACTCCTTTGCGGACAAGTGGATCTCGGCCGTGCCGCGGCGCACCTCCCTCCTCGCCGGATCGAGGCAGAGGTCGTCGACCTCGAGCACGGTCGGCCGCTCCGGCTTGCCCCGCCGCACGAGCGCCCGCAAGCGGGCGAGCAGCTCCGCGAAGGCGAACGGCTTCACGAGGTA
>JANOUB010000657.1:0-2179 GCA_031416615.1 Thermoleophilia bacterium | reverse complement strand
GCTCTCCCACAGCGACACCGGTAGCGCGAGACCCTGCAATGGGACGAGCGCCTCGCGCAGGCTTGCGCGGCGACCGATCCCGTGCCACGCCGGCAGGAAGCGGCCGAACGAGGCCTGCTCGGCCGGCTCGACCTCGCGGCGCAGCGCGGCGAGCGAGGCGCGCCGCAGACGACGGAGAGCCTCCGGGTCGCACCACTCCCGCTCGCTCCCGCCCGGCCGCAGCTCTCCGCGAACGAGCAGGTCGGCGCGCTCTAGCTCGTGCAGCAGGTCCTCGAGCTCGAGTGCGAAGCGCTCATCTGCCTCGACGGTCGTGAACGGACCGCGGCCCTTCGCGAAGCGGAGGACGAGCTCGCGCAGCGAGTCGGGACCGCCTTCGAGGAACGCCTCGGGAAGGCCGCCGGGCGGCATCACACCGAGAGCGTCGCGGTAGCGGCCCGCGTCCTCGACCGCGATCAGCCGCTCCTCGCCGGCGATGCGAACGGCGAGCGCGCGTCGCTCGGCGAGCAGGATCGCCGCCTGAGCCTCGTCGTACTCACCTGCGCGGAGGTCGCCGCGGCGGCGCAGCACGTCGTGCAGCTCGTCGGGGTCGCGCGGGTCGCCGCGGAGCTGCCGCTCGACCTCGGCGAGCGCGTCCGGGTCGATCAGCTCGCGCAGCTCCTCCTGGCCGAGCAGCTCGCGCAGGAGGTCGCGGTCGAGCGAGAGCGCCTGGGCGCGCCGCTCGGCAGGCGGCGTGTCGTCCTCGTACATGTAGGTCGCGATGTAGTCGAAGAGGAGCGACGAGGCGAAGGGCGAGGCGGAGACGGTCTCCACCTCGACGAGGTCGAGCTCACGCGTCTGCAGCCCATTGAGGATGTTCTTCAGCGCCGGCAGGTCGAACACGTCCTGGAGGCACTCGCGGTAGGTCTCGAGCACGATCGGGAAGGAGCCGTACTTGCGCGCGACCTGAAGCAGGTTCTGCGCCTTCAGGCGCTGCTGCCAGAGCGGGGTTCTCTGACCGGGGCGCCGCCTGGGGATCAGCAGCGCGCGTGACGCGTTCTCGCGGAAACGGGCGCCGAACAGGGCCGTCTGGCCGACCTCGGCCACGACGAGCTCCTCGATCTCGTCCGGGCCGATCAGCAGATCGGCGAGACTCGGCGGCATGTCTGCCTCGGGCAGGTGGAGCGCGATCCCGTCGTCCGACCAGATCGACTGCGCCTCCAGCCCGAACGAGTCGCGCAGGCGCGCGGCCAGCGCCATCCCCCACGGCGCGTGCACGCGGCCGCCGAACGGGGTGAGGATGCAGACCCGCCAGTCGCCGATCTCGTCGCGGAAGCGCTCGACGACTACCGTTCGGTCGGAAGGGACGACGCCGGTCGCAGCCGCCTGCTCGCGGAGATAGGTGAGGAGGTTCTGCGCCGCGCGCGGATCGAGGTGGTACTCGTCGCGCAGGCGCGACAAAGCACTCTCGTCGGAGCGGGCCACGAGCTCGCGCGACGCGGCCCCGATCTTCTCACCCAGCTCGAATGGCCGGCCGACGCCTTCTCCTTTCCAGAACGGGACCGCCCCGGGGACGCCTGGCGCGGGCGAGACGATCACCCGGTCGCGGGTGATCTCCTCGATGCGCCAGGTCGAGGCGCCGAGCATGAAGGTCTGCCCCTGCCGCGCCTCGTAGACCATCTCCTCGTCGAGCTCGCCGACCCGGCCGCCGCCATCGACGAGGTGGACGCCGAAGAGGCCCCGATCGGGGATCGTGCCGGCATTCGTGACCGCGAGGCGACGTGCGCCCGTTCGGCCGCGGATCACACCGGCCGTGCGGTCCCAGACGATCCGCGGCCGCAGCTCGGCGAACTCGTCCGAGGGGTAGCGGCCCGCGAGCATGTCGAGCACGTTCTCGAGCTGCTGCCGGGAGAGGTCGGCGAACGGGTAGGCGCCGCGGACGAGGCGATGCAGGTCGGAGACCTCGATCTCCTCGTCGGCGACAATCGCGACGATCTGCTGCGCGAGCACGTCGAGCGGGTTGCGCGGGATCTTCGTCTCCTCGATCTCGCCCTCGCGCATCGCGCGGGCGACGACCGCCGACTCGAGCAGGTCGGCGCGGAACTTGGGGAAGATGCGGCCTTTCGAGGTGGAGCCGATCTCGTGGCCCGCGCGGCCGACCCGCTGCAGGCCGCGCGCGACCGACTTGGGGCTCTCGACCTGG
>JANOUB010000656.1:0-3806 GCA_031416615.1 Thermoleophilia bacterium | reverse complement strand
CACCGTCGAGCCAGAAGCTGCGATGCCTCGCACCGAGGATCTCGCGCGGGCCAATCGTGTTCGCCTTCGGCGGCACCCACGACCAGTCGCCCCCGAACGAGTGGAGCGCGCGAGATCCTCGGTGCGAGGCATCGCAGCTTCTGGCTCGACGGTGACCTGGGTGGCGGCGTCTCCTGGCAGCGCTTCATCGCCCGTCTCGTCGCCCACGGCCCGGTGTCCGAATTCGTCCCGGGGTCGATCCTGCAGACCGCACCGACCGACTACACGATTCTCGGCGGCGTCGCCGACGACGTCGAGATCGCGATGGCGTAGTGGTCGACGTCGTCTGCCTCGGCATCCTCGTCGCCGACGTGATCGCGCGACCCGTCGACGAGTTGCCGTACGGAGAGGTATCCCTCATGGACGAGGTGTCGCTCCACGGCGGCGGCTGCGCGCTGAACACGGCGACCGGTCTTGCCCGGCTCGGGCTCTCCGTCGCCGTCGTCGGCAAGGTCGGCGAGGACACCTTCGGCGACTTCGTCGTCGGGCTGCTCGACGAGCGGGGCCTCGACACGCAGGGCGTGCTGCGCGATCCCGCGGTGCCTACCTCCGCGACCGTCGTGCTGGTCGACCGAGCGGGCGAGCGCTCGTTTCTCCATCTGCCCGGTGCGAACGGCGCGCTCAGCGCCGAGGAGCTCCCGGCGGACGGTATCTTCGCAGGCCGGGCGCTGCACGTCGCTGGCGCTCTGGTCATGCCCGCGCTCGACGGCGCCCCGACCGCCGGGCTGCTCGCGGAGGCGCGACGACGCAGCGTCCGCACCTCGCTCGACACCGTCTACGACGCCACCGGTCGCTGGGCGCGGGTCGAGCCGTGCCTGCCCTACCTCGACCTGCTCACGGTGAGCCTCTCCGAGGCGCAGGGGATCTCGGGCGAGCGCGAGCCTGCGAGCGCGGCAGCCTGGTTCCGTGACCGCGGCGTCGCGGAGGTGGCGGTGAAGCTCGGCCCCGACGGATGCTACGTCGCGGGCGCCGAGTTCGAGGGCGAAGTACCGGCGTTTCCCGTGCGCGCCGTCGACGGCACCGGGGCCGGCGACGCCTTCGCCGCCGGGGTCATCTACGGGAGACTCGTCGGCTGGCCGCTCGTCGACGCCGCACGGCTCGCCAACGCCGCCGGGGCCCTCGCCACGACTGCGGTCGGCGCGACCGAGGGCCTCCTCGACCTCGAAGAGACGCTGGCCTTCGCGGGTCTGGGGGCGGCGGCGTGAGCCAACGGCCCCTCGGCCGCGAAGCGGCCGCTTTAGGGGTGTGCCGCCGCAGGCGGATTGCCGCGGCGGGAATCCGCCTCTGCGGATTTCCGTCTTGCGGACAGGAAGCGGCGGCAGCGTGAGCGCTCGGCTGAACCGGCTGTTCGCCGCGGACGGCCGGTGCTTCGATGTCGCGGTCGACCACGGCTTCTTCGGCGAAGGCGCGTTCCTCGCCGGGATCGAGACGATGGAGTGGGCGATCGCGACGCTCGTCGAGGCGGGTCCCGACGCCATCCAGCTGTCACCCGGCGAGGCGACGTATCTGCAGCGTGTCCAGGGGCCGCAGAAGCCCCCGCTCGTGCTCCGCACGGACGTCGCGAACGTCTACGGGGTGCAGCTTCCGCGCCACCTATTCAGCGAGCTCGTGGCAGGTGCCCTCGAGCGGGCGCTGCGACTCGATGCCGCCTGCGTCGTCTGCAACCTGCTGCAGCTCCCGGATCAGCCCGAGCTCTTTCACCAGTGTGTCCGGAATGTGTCGGCGTTGCGCGCCGTCTGCGACCCGGTCGGTATGCCGCTGATGGTCGAACCGCTCGTGATGCGGCCGAGCGAGCAGGGGCCCTACGGCGTCGACGGCGACGTGGAGAAGATCGTCCCGCTCGTCCGCCAGGCGGTCGAGCTCGGGGCTGACGTGATCAAGGCCGACCCGACGGACGATCTCGACGACTACGGCCGTGTGATCGAGATCGCCGGAAACGTCCCGGTGCTCGTTCGCGGCGGCGGTCGAGCGTCCGACGAGGCGATCCTGCGCCGGACGGAGGCAGTGATGGAGCAGGGCGCGGCCGGCATCGTCTATGGCCGCAACGTCATCCAGCACGACGACCCGGCGGCGATGACCAGGGCGCTGATGGCGATCGTCCACGACGGAGTACCCGCGGCTCAGGCGCTCGATCTCCTCCGTGGCTGAGCGGACCGTCTCGTTCGGCGTGATCGGCGGCGGCCTCATGGCCCGCGAGTTCGCAAGCGCCTGTGCCCGGTGGATCCACCTGGAGCCGATCGGCGCGCGTCCGCGCATCGTCGCCGTCTGCGACACGAGCTCCGACGTTCTCGCCTGGTATGAGCGTCTCGACCCGCGGCCACGCCTCGTGTCGGACTACCGGCAGGTGCTCGAGGACGACACGGTCGAGGCCGTCTACGTCGCAGTGCCTCACAACCTGCACGAGGAGATCTACGTCGCCTGCCTGCGATCCGGGAAGCACCTGCTCGGCGAGAAGCCGTTCGGGATAGACCTCGCGGCGAATGCGGCCATCAACGCCGAGATCGCGGCGCATCCCGACCTGCTCGTTCGGTGCTCGTCCGAGCTGCCGTTCTATCCCGGCGGCCAGGAGGTGGCGCGGTTCATCCGCGAGCGCCGCTTCGGGCGCCCGATCGAGATGCGGGCGCTGTTTCTCCACGCGAGCGACCTCGACCCGGCGAAGCCGATCAACTGGAAGCGCATCGCCCGACTCAACGGCGAGTACGGCTGCATGGGCGACCTCGGCATCCATGCGCTCCACCTTCCGCTACGGGCCGGCTGGGAGCCGGTCAACGTCCGCGCGATTCTGTCCGACATCATCTCCGAGCGTCCGGACGGCCGCGGCGGCACCGTCCCGTGCGACACATGGGACAACGCTGTGCTGTTGTGTGAGGTCGAAGACGAGGGTCATGCGTTCCCACTGCGCGTCGAGACGAAGCGCATCGCGCCGGGCGAGACGAACACGTGGACGATGGAGATCGACGGCACGGACGGCTCGATCGCGTACACGAGCAAGTACCCGAAGACGCTGCGCCGGATGGAGTACCGGCCGGGCGGGCCACAGGCGTGGCAGACGGTCGACCTCGGCTCCGTCTCGGCGTATCCGCACGTCACGGGTGCGATCTTCGAGTTCGGGTTCTCGGACGCCATCCTCCAGATGTGGGCCGCGTTTCTCGACGAGCTTGCGCATGGGCGGGGCGGGATGCGCCAGCCGTTCCACTGCGCCACCCCCGAGGAGGCGGTCGCCACGCACCGGCTCTTCACGGCAGCGCTCGAGTCGCAGCGCGACCGGGCCGTCGTCGCGCTGTAATGTTTCTGCAAGATCTCGAATCCGCTAGCGCGGATTCTTTGATCGCACGCAATTTCCCTGAAGGGGCCCGCGCTGTTCTTTCCTGCAAGATCTCGGATCCGCTAGCGCGGATCCCTCGATCGCACGCAACATCCCTGAAGAGGCCCGCCCGCGGGCCAAAAACCCTCACGTTGCCGGCGCAAGCCAGATCGTGGCGAGTGGTGGCAGCGTTACGAGCCCGGAGAACGGCTGACCATGGAGCGGCGATGCCTCGGCCTCGAGGCCGAGGCCGTTGCCGACCTCAGACCCGGTATAAAAACGGGAATCGGTGTTGATGACCTCCACCCAGCGGCCACCTTGCGGCAGGGGCAGGCGCCAGCCCTCCCGCACGACGGAGGAGAAGTTGACGGCGCACACGAGCGGGGTGCCGTCGGCCGCGAACCGTGCGAACGCGATCACGTTCTCGTCTCGCGCATCGCCGACGAGCCAGGCGAACCCTTCC
>JANOUB010000655.1:0-2676 GCA_031416615.1 Thermoleophilia bacterium | reverse complement strand
GTGTACCTCTACGCTTCGGCGCTGCTCCTCGGAGCGGAAATCGCCGCGGCGTGGTCCCATCCGGGGCCACCGACCGACGAGTCGCTCGGTGCGAGGGTGCGCCGGGTCATCCTCGGTCTCTTCATCCACCAGGAGATACCGTCGCCGCGCCACACGCGCGAGCCGGGCGAAAGCTGAATCGACGGAATTACCCGAGTTGGTTGGTCACCTGCCGTCGGGAAGACTGCGACACAGGGCGAATGTCCCGTCCGCGGCGAGCCTGACCCCTACGCGAGCTCGATGAGTGCCTGCCGTACCTTCGCGAGGTGCGCTTGCAGTTCTGTCGCCCGCGCCAGGTCGGTCTCGCCCTGAAGATCCCGGCGCAGCTTGCGCTCTCGCAGGCGGAGGAGCATCTCTGTCCCTGTCGGCCGCGTAATCCCCTCGCTCGACGCAGTGGCATCGAGCGCCGCAAGAAGCGGCACAAGGTCGGCGTCCGGCTCAATCCTGGCGATCAGGGCAGCGCGCAGGCGCCTGTGCTGATCGAGAACGAAGTGCTCTGCGCCGAGTCCCGCTAGCGCATCTGCGAGATCCGGATACGCGACAACTGCAGCGAGCGCCTCCCGCTCGAGCCGGATACCCGCGTCGAGGAGCTTCTTGGGCTGGCTGGAGCCGGTGCCCATCGAAGCGCCGCGAGCCGGTGCGATGCCGGAAAGTGTCTCCCGTGGTAGATCGAGCCGATCGGCCATCAGCCGCAGCGCCTCCTGGCGCTCGGGCGAGTCCTCCGCCTTGGAGAGGATCTCGCGGGCGCGGACGAAGGCTTCCTGCCGGTCGTCCGCGCGGTCGAGCTCCAGCCGGACGCGGTAGTGCAAGTAGCTCTCGGCCTGCCCGAGTCGCTGCTCGAAGCCGTCGGGCGCGTCGGCAGGGTCCTGCCCCGGCGGGAGCACAACGACACGGATCTCGAAGCCCTGGCCGTACGCCCGCTCCATCCCGCGGAGCGTCGCGTCCTCTCCGGCGGCGTCGGCGTCGAAGCAGAGATACAGACGCTTCGTCAGTCGCGCGAGCTCGTGCAGATGGTGATCGGTCACTGCCGTACCCATCGAGGCGACGACCGGCTCGAACCCAGCCTGCCGCAGCGCGATCACATCAGTGTTGCCCTCGACAACTACGGCCCTGTCCTGCTTCGCGATCGCAGGCCGGGCGAGGTGGAGACCGTAGAGCACGTTGCTCTTCTTGAACAGCTCGCTCTCGGGCGAGTTGACGTACTTCCCTTTCAGCGGGTCGTCATCGTGGAGCTTCCGAGCCTGAAAACCGATCACCCTGCCGCGGGCGTCTGCAAGCGGGAACATCAGCCGCGGCGGGAAATAGTCGTTACCGCGCTGGTTCGTCAGCCCCGCCGCCCGCAACTCGTCTGCCGTGAACCCCTTCTCGCGTGCTTTGCCGGCGAGCCCGTTGCCCGGGGAGAGGCCCAGGCGGAACTCCTTCGAAACGGCTTCACCGAGCCCGCGGCTCGTCAGATACGCCCGGACCGGCTCCCCTTCCGCTCCTTCCCAGAGATGCCGCTCGAAGAACGCCGCTGCCTGGTCGAGCACCGCGAAGAGACGCTCGCGCCGCCGTCGCGACTCGTCTGCGAGCGGCGAGCTCTCCTCGTACTCGAGCGGGATCCGAAACCGCTCGGCGAGCCACTCGATCGCACCGACGAAGTCGAGGGCTTCCGTCTCGCGCACGAAGGTGACGACGTCGCCTCCTTTGCCGCATCCGAAGCAGTGGTAGAGATTCAGATCGGAGTTGACGGAAAAGCTTGGCGACCGCTCGTCGTGGAACGGACAGCGCCCCATGTAGCGCGTCCCGGAACTCTTGCGCAGGGACGTGCGCAGGCCGACGACATCGACGATATTGGCGGCGGCGACGACGTCGCGCACGCTCTGGTCCTTGATGCGGGCCACGCTACTTTCCCCGGATAAACGTTGCGTACGCGAGAGCGAAACGGTCGGTCATGCCCGAAACGTAGTCGGTGATCCGCTCGGCGAGCTCACCCTCGCCGGCCGGCAGCAGCTTGGGATCCGCGACGAGCAGGGCGAAGATCGCCTGCACGACATCGTGGGCGCGGCGGTGCTCGGGACCGACCTGCGGGCCGAGATAGACACGGTCGAACATGAAGGCTCGCAGGGAGAGCATGGCCTCGCCGATCTCATCACTCTGCTGAATGTCTCCCGCCCGCTCGGAGGTCTCGACGAGGTCGTGGACGAGCCTGTCGATCCGCTCGGAACCGTTGGAGCCGAGTAGTGCGATCTCGGCGCGTGGCAGATCGGCCTCGGAGAGGATCCCGTACCGGATCGCGTCGTCGATGTCGTGGTTGATATAGGCGACGCGGTCGACGACGCGCACGATCTTCCCCTCGAGCGTCTCCGGCTCCTGCTCTCCCGTGTGCGTGAGGATCCCGCCGCACACCTCGTGCGTGAGGTTGAGCCGTAAGGCGATCCGCCACGATTGCTCGTTGTGGCGAAAGCGGCGGCCGAACGCGGCGTTGAGGGCATCGTCCAACGCCTGTTCGCCGGCGTGGCCAAACGGCGTATGACCGGTGTCGTGACCGAGGCCGATCGCCTCCACGAGGTCCTCGTTGAGACGGAGTGCCCGGGCGACGACGCGCGAGATCGCGGTCGTCTCGAGTGTGTGCGTCATGCGGGTGCGGTAGTGGTC
>JANOUB010000654.1:0-1543 GCA_031416615.1 Thermoleophilia bacterium | reverse complement strand
GACATCGGCGTGATGCTACCCGCATCGGCGGCCGTCCTCGCCAACGCTTACAGAACGCGTACCTGACGGAAGCGGTTTCTCCGGCGTCTAACCGCGCCCGCCAGCGCGACCGCGCCGGTCGCCTCGAGCACGAAGACGAAGGGCAACGTGACGTAGAGGAAGCGGGGGTGGAGCGCGGTCACGTAGTAGAAGCTGTAGACCACGGCGTTGACGACGATCGGTGTGCAGACGACCGCCAGCACCCAGCGGTCACGAGTCGCGTAGCAGCCGATCACGAGAAGCGGCGCAAGGAGCAGCAGGAGGCGCGGCGTGTAGATGAGCGAATGAGCCCAGGCGTCATCGACGTAGGAGAGCGCCCACGGCCGGGACGAGTCAGATGTCGCCCCGTCGAACATGCCGACGTATCCCTTGGGCCAATAGGCGATCACGAGCGGTAGCGAAACGAGGCCGCCGACCGCGTACGGCGCCGCCTGTCGCCATCCATGGCGCCAGGCCACGAGCACTGCGAGCACGAGCCCCACGACCCCGTTCGTCAGCTTCACCGCCGTTGCGTACCCGATCGCAAGCCCAGCACCGGTGCGCCCCCGTTGCTGCGTCGCAGGCCGGAGAAGCAGCGCCACCGCTGCCACCACGAGTGCCGTCGAGAGCGGCTCCGTGTAGAGGTGGAGGCCGACATCGACGTTCCATTGCCCGTTCTCCCACGCGGAATGGCCGACGATCTGCCCACTGACAAGGGGCCACATCGTGAACAGCGCAGCGGCGACCAGGCCCACTGACCGGCGGCCGGTTGCGTACAGCCCGACGTACGCGGTCGCGACCACGGTGACGGTAAGCGCAATGAGCGTTAGCGCGAGGCCGATCACGAACGCGACGTCGGGCGTCGGGTCGAGCCCGACGGCCCGGACCGGGATCATCGGGATCGCCCAGAGAAGCGGCCAGCCGAACACCGCCGCTCCGGGAGGCTTCATCTCGTGAATGGGCAACGCCACTGCAACCGAGATCGCGGCTGCCGGCAGCAGGATCGCGACGGAGCGGCGCCCCGGCGAACGGCGCCAGAGGCGGATCCCGACCACCGTCGAACCCACGACGAGCAGGACGGCGAGTAGAAGCAGCGGCCGGCTCACGCGCAGAAAAGAGGCAATGAACTCCCGGGTCGCGGAGTAGAAGCCGAACGAGTCACCGTTGAGTGGTTGGTACCGGTAGGCAGGAAGACCCGGCAGAGCGTGGCCAGAGAATGCGAGTGTCAGAAGTGGAATCGCGAGGCGAACCCCGATCAGAAACCCGAGGGCGAGCCACCACCGTCGCTCGCGCCCGTCAGTAGCCTCCGAACGCGGTGGCGAGGTGCCCGGCATGGCTTGCAGCGTAGAGGAGCGCCCAGCCGATCGCCGCGATCCAGAACCGCGACCAACGTCGGTGAACGCGGAGCTCCCTCGAGCGGCGTTCGTCGCCCGAGCCCGAGGGGCCGATGCGACCCGTCCCCCGTCAGCGAAGCTCCTTGTTCGACTCCTGGTCGAACCACATCCCGAAAAGGGTGAACTGGGTG
>JANOUB010000653.1:0-9800 GCA_031416615.1 Thermoleophilia bacterium | reverse complement strand
GTCGGTCGTCGCCTCTCGCTTCGCACGCTCCTCCAGGAAGGCTGCCGCGAGCGGATGCAACTCGAGCTTGCCGCCGCGCTCCTCGAGGACGCCCAGGGTCAGCGCCTCCGCGCACACGCGCTCGGCGCGCTCGGGGCCGAGTAGCTCGGCAGCAAGCTCGCGGTCGAGGCTCGGAGCCGTCGCAAGCAGACCGAGGCCGATCCTGACGTCCGGCTGGAGGCCCCGGTACACCTCCTCGGCGAAGAACTCGTACAGCTGCTCGGGAAGTTCGAGACCCTCGTCGGGTAACGGCGACTCGGTTGTCGTCAGGCTCGCAAGACCGATCACGGCCGGCCAGCCGCCCGCCAGCGCAAGCAGGCCGGAGCTCATCCCGACTCGCGCACCGGCGAGCATGTCCTCCACCTCTTCCTCGCTCATCGCCAGCATGCTCTGACCGATCTCGAGCACGTCGCCGTAAAGAACGCTGCGGGTCGACACCCAACTCGGTCGATCGCGCGTCGAGATCAGAACCTGCACCGGCGACTGCTGGATGATGCCCTCGACGAACGCCTCCGCCGTCGACGACTCCCTGATGTACTGGTAGTCGTCCACGGCGATCCACGCGTCATCCGGCCATGCCGCCAGATCCTCCGACAGCAGATCGATGAGCACAGCGAGCTCGTCGGCCGGGTCGGTCGTCGCGTTCAGCCGCTCACACAGCCTCCGATCGCAGCCGGGCAGGATCTCCGCGCCCGCCGCCGCCATCTGCCGGGCCAGCACCGCGACGTCGGCCGACGAACGTCGTGCCCGAATCCATGCCACCCGTCGCTCCTGCGCCGCCCACTGCTCTGCCAGCGTGGTCTTCCCGTAGCCGGGCGCCGCGACCAGCATCCGTACTCGCGCTCGCGACCGATCGAGCGCCCGGATCAGTCGCGGACGCTCGAGGATGCGACGACGCCGGAACGGCGGCTTCGGGAGCTCGGCCATGTCGTTGACCGGAGAGGCTACAGCAGGTCGATTCATAGAGATAGAGGGCACCCGCGGAGGGCGGGGTCGCGAACCGCGGGCGCCCTGCCGTCAGACCCCCGGTCGCCGATGCAGCACGCCGAGGCTTGCCGAGAGCGGGTCTTCTCCCGTGAGCACCCGGAACGCGACCGGAATCTGCCGGCGCCGGCTCACGCCCAGCTTCGAGCGCAACGTGTCCGAGTGCGCCTTCGCCGTGCGCGGCGAGATACCGAGCCGCTCTCCGACCTCGTCATTCGAGCACCCTGCCGCTATCAACGCAACCACCTCACGCTGACGCGTCGTCAGGCCCGTCCCTCTTTGGATCGTCGTTGTGTTCATGGTGCAAGAGGCTAGTGTCCCCCGTTCGAGAGAACCATTCCCCCGCGGATGTAGGTGTGGGTGTAACCGTGCGAGAGTGGCTTCGCGCTGCGGGTTTCCCGCGCGACCCTCAGCACCCACCCCGGATGCGCTACCACAGAGGCCCGGGCACGCTGCAGCTGATGACAGATCTCGGGCACGATGGCGGCATGGCTGTCGACGTCATCCTCAGGGACGGCACCACGCTACGCTTGCGCGCTCCCGTCGAGGACGACGTCCCGGCACTCGTGGCGTTCTTCGCCGAGCTCTCGGTCCGGAGTCGCTTTCTCCGTTTTCACGGTTTCGCACTGGCCGGCGACCGCTTCGCGCGCACCCTCGTCGCGCCCGACTGGGCGGAGAAGGGATCGCTGATCGGCGTCATGGGCGAAACCGCCGACGAACGGATCGTGGCGGTCGGCAACTACGTCCGCCTCCGCGACCCCCACACAGCCGAGGCAGCGTTCGCCGTCGCCGACGACTTCCAACGCAAGGGCATCGGCACCCGCCTCGTGGAGCAACTCGCCCAGCGGGCAGCCGATCACGGCATCGAGGCTTTCATCGCGGAGGTTCTGCCGGAGAACGCCACCATGCTCTCCGTGTTCGAGAACGTCGGCTTCCGGTCCACGCGGGCACTCGACGGCGGCGTCGTCGAGGTGCGTTTCCCCATCGAGCCGACGGAGCGCTACCGGGCGCGCGTCGACGAACGCGACCACGTGGCAGTGACCGCCTCGCTGAAGCCGTTCTTCGAGCCGGCGACGGTGGCCGTGATCGGCGCCTCGGCGCGACGCGGCTCGATCGGCGGCGAACTGTTCCGCAACGTCCTCGCGGGCGGGTTCACCGGTGCCGCGTACCCGGTCAACCGTTCGGGCGAGCCGGTCGCCGGCGTACGAGCCTATAGCGGCATCGAGGACATCCCAGACCCGATCGACCTGTGCGTGATCTGCCTGCCTGGTGATCGCGTCAGCGATGCCGCGGAAGCGGCGCTCCGTACCGGCACCCGCGCCCTTTGCGTGATCTCCGCAGGCTTCGCCGAGACCGGGCCCGAGGGGATCGAACGGCAGGAGCAACTGCTCGCCATCGTTCGCGCACACGGGGCACGGCTCGTCGGCCCAAACTGCCTCGGCATCGCCACCGCCGCCGTAGGCCTCAACGCCACGTTCGCGCCGCGCGCGTTCCCGGCCGGCCGGATCGGCTTCTCCTCGCAGTCGGGCGCACTCGGGCTGGCGCTGCTCGAGCGTGCAGAGACCCGTGGACTCGGTCTCTCGGCCTTCGTGTCGATCGGCAACAAGGCCGACGTCTCGTCCAACGACCTGCTCGAATGGTGGGAGGATGACCCGGGCACCGATCTCGTGCTGCTGTACCTCGAGTCGTTCGGCAACCCCCGCAAGTTCGCCCGCATCGCACAGCGTCTCGCCCGCGAGAAGCCCGTGCTCGCGATGAAGAGCGGCCGCTCACGCGCCGGCCGGAAAGCCGCCGGATCCCACACGGCCGCCCTGGCCGGCTCGGACACCGCCGTCGACGCTGTCTTCCGCCAGGCCGGAGTGATCCGGGCCGACACTCTTGCCGGGCTCCTGGACGTCGCCGCGCTGCTCTCCAGCCAACCCGTCCCGAAGGGACGCCGGGTCGCCGTGCTCACGAATGCGGGCGGGCTCGGAATCCTCTGCGCCGACGCCTGCGAAGCGGCAGGGCTCGAGCTGCCACAGCTCTCCGAGGCGACCCGCGCGGCACTCGCCGCCTTGCTCCCGGCCGAAGCCTCGGTGGCGAACCCCGTCGACATGCTCGGTTCGGCCACCGCTGAGAGCTTCTACACGGCCCTGCCGGTGATCCTTGCCGACCCGGGGGTCGACGCGGCAATCGCCCTGTTCGTACCGCCGGTGTCAGTCGACGCCGCCGATGTCGGCGCCGCGATCAGCCGGGCGGCGGCCGAGGCAGACCAGCCCGGCAAGCCGGTGCTCGCCGCCATCCTTGCCGCGACCGGAGCACCCGCCACGCTGCGCTCCGCCGCCAACATCCCCTCCTTCGCGTATCCGGAGGCCGCCGCCGAGGCGCTCGGCCGCGCCGTCGAGCACGGGGAATGGCTCCGTCGCCCCGCCGGCACCGTCCCGCACCTCGCAGACATCGACACCGCTGCGGCAGCTGCGGTCGTCGCCACGGCGCTCGCAGCTGCCGACGAGGCATGGCTCGACCCGGACGCGACGCGCCGGCTGCTCGCCGCGTACGGCATCCCGCTCGTCGGCGAGCGCGTCGCCACCACCCCCGACGAGGCGGTGGCCGCGGCGGCGGAGTTCGGCTACCCCTCCGTCGTCAAGACCGCCGAGGCAGGCGCACACAAGACGGAGACGGGCGGAGTCGCACTCGACCTCCCGGATGCCGACGGTGTCCGGGCAGCGGCAACACGGATCGGTTGCCCCGTCATCGTGCAGCCGATGATCACGGGCGGTGTCGAGCTCCTTGCCGGCGTGGCGCAGGACCCGGTCTTCGGCCCGCTCGTGGCGTTCGGCCCGGGTGGTGTGCTCGCCGAGCTCATCGGCGACGCCCACTTCCGGCTGACCCCACTGACGGATGTCGACGCCGACGAGCTCGTCACCTCGGGCAAGGCAGGCAGGCTCATCGCCGGCTTCCGAGGCGCTCCGCCCGCGGACGCCGCCTCGCTTGCCGACGTCCTGCACAGGCTCTCCCAGCTCGCCGACGACCTCCCTGAGCTCGCCGAGCTCGACCTCAACCCGGTGCTCGGCCTATCCGACCGCGCCGTCGTCGTCGATGCACGCATCCGGGTCTCGCGGCCGCACCTGCGCGCCGACGCCAAGAGCTGGTAGACCAATCGAACGCGCCGCCATCCTCCCCGACCAGGTACGGCAACTGCGCGAGCGGGGCCTGCCCGCGATCGCGCTGGGCGCGATCGTCGCCGGTGCGGCACTCTGGCTGCTCGACCGGGACAGCTGGGCCGACATCGCCTGGGCTGCAGGCGCAGTGGTGGTGCTCGTGCCGCTCGTGCTCACCACGGCCCGCTCGCTGCTGCGCGGAGACGTCGGCGTCGACGCGATCGCCCTTGTGGCGATCGTCTGGGCACTCGCACTCGGCGAGTTCCTCGCCGCCGCGATTATTGCCCTGATGATGTCGGGGGGTGCCGCGCTCGAGACGTGGGCCGCCGGCCGCGCACGTCGCGAGCTCCGCCTCCTCGTCGAACGCGCACCGCGGATCGCGCACCGGTACGTGGACGGGACGCTCGAGGAGGTAAAGGTCGACGAGCTACGGCCCGGAGACATCGTCTCCGTGCGAGCCGGTGAGGTCGTGCCGGCCGACGGTGCCGTCGCGGGCGGCGAGGCTGTCCTCGACGAGTCCGCACTGACGGGGGAGGCGCTGCCCGTCACGATCGCGCGCTACGGGCATGTGCGCTCCGGGACGGCGAACGCCGGAGACACCTTCGACCTCCGCGTCACCTCCGCAGCGGCGGAGAGTGCGTACGCCGCGATCGTGCGGCTCGTCCGGGCGGCCGAGACCGACCGGGCCCGCTTCACCCGGCTCGCAGATCGCTATGCGGCGTACTTCTTGCCATTCTCGATCGCGCTCGCGGGCATCGCCTGGCTCGCCTCCGGAGACTCGACACAGGGCCTCGCCGTCATGGTCGTCGCGACGCCGTGCCCGCTCATCCTCGCTGCGCCCATCGCTTTCGTCGCGGGCCTCTCGAGGGCCGCCCGGGCCGGCATCATCGTCAAAGGCGCGGGCGCACTCGAACGGCTCGGCGGAGCGAAGACCGTCCTGCTCGACAAGACCGGCACGCTCACGATCGGTCAGCCCGACCTCGAGCGCATCATCCCGCTCGGAGATCTCGACGCCGGCGAAGCGCTGCGGCTCGCCGCCTCCCTCGACCAGATGTCCGCCCACGTGCTCGCGGAGAGCCTTGTAGCCGGAGCGGCCGCGCGGGGCATCGAGCTCGCTCTCCCGACCGGGGTCAAGGAGGAGCCGGGTCGTGGCATCCTCGGCGACGTCGGCGGGCACCGGGTCGCCGTGGGCTCGAGCGCCTGGCTCGAGACCAACGGCTACCACGGCGCACGCGACCACGCGCGCACGCACGACACCGGCGACGGAGCCGGCCGCGCCAAGATACTCGTCGGCGTCGACGGCGCGCTCGCAGCCGTGATCGTGGTGGGCGACCGGCTCCGTCCCGGGGCTGACACGCTCGCGCAGGAGCTCCGCGAGGCCGGTATCGCCCACGTCGCGCTCGTGACCGGCGACCGGCTCGAGGTTGCGAACGAGGTGGCACGCAATGCCGGCATCGAGCACGTGTACGCGGATCAGACCCCCGAGGAGAAGCTCGATGTGGTGCGCGCAATGCGGGGCCGGCCCGGCCTGAGGAACGTCGTCATGGTGGGTGACGGCATCAACGACGCCCCTGCGCTCGCGCTCGCCGACGTCGGCATCGCGATGGCGGGCAAAGGCGCGACGATCTCGTCCGAGACGGCAGACGTCGTGATCACGGTGGACAACGCCGACCGGATTGCGCTCGCGATCCTGATCGGCCGCCGCTCGCTCGGCATTGCCCAGCAGAGCGTCATCTACGGCCTCGGCCTCTCGGTCGCCGCGATGTTCGTGGCCGCCTTCGGATACCTGCCGCCGGTCTGGGGAGCGCTCTTCCAGGAGGCCATCGACGTCGCAGTGATCCTCAACGCCCTCCGCGCCCTCCGCGGCTGACCCGGGAAGGCCGCAGGAAGATCCGCGTTCCCCCGGATGCCGCCGCGACCGCTACGCGCGACGATGCGTGCAGAATCCGACAGGAGGAGGCGCCATGAAGGTACAGGACGTGATGACGACCGACGTTGCGACGACCGACCCCGACACCCTGCTCAAGGAGGCGGCGAGGGAACTCGTTCGGCGCAGGATCTCCGGGATGCCGGTCGTGGACAGCGACCTTCAGGTACTCGGCGTCGTCTCCGAAGCAGACATCCTCGCGAAGGAAGGCAGCGAGCCCCGTGGTGGTGGTGGCTTCCTCCAGTGGCTCGTCGACCCCGGTGATCCCTGGATCACGGCACGGTTCGACGCGGTGACTGTAGGAGAGGCCATGTCGACACCCGCGCAGACGATCACGCCCGACCGCCCCCTCGCGGAGGCAGCCACGATCATGCTCGACGAGGGCGTCAACCGGCTCCCCGTCGTCGACACGGACGGGAAGCTGGTGGGGCTCGTCAGCCGTGGAGACCTCGTGCGGGCGTTCGCCCGGCCGGACGACGAGATCCGCCGAGAGATCGAGGAGGACGTAGTCCGCAAGACGCTGTGGCTCGACCCGGCGACCCTCGACGTGACCGTCACGAACGGCATCGTGACGCTCGCCGGCGACGTCGCCTCGGCTGCCGACGCCGAGTTGCTGCCGACGTTGACGCGCAAGGTACCGGGTGTCGTCCAAGTGAGCTCGTCGCTGACCCACAGGGTGGAGTAGAAACCCAGGAGACAGGCTGAAGCCTGTCACCGCGCTACTTCTTGGCAGACTCGACGACGTAGGCGGCGACGTCCGCGATCTGCTGCTCGCTCAGCTGGCCCGCGAACGGAGGCATCGCGCCTTTTCCGTTCGCGACCCGAGCGGTGACGAGCGCCGCGGACAGGTTCTTGCCGTCGAGCGAGGGGCCGGCGTTCCCGGTCGACCCGGCCGCCGAGAGGACATGGCAGCCGCCGCACCCGGCGCTCGCGAACACCTCCGCCCCGGCGGCGGCGTCGCCGACGACCGCCGCTCCGTCACCCGTGCTCGTCTGCGCGGTCGTCGTCCCGCCACCGCCTCCCTTGCCGTGCTCCCGCCCGACCAAGTACCCGCCGACCGCGAAGGCGAAGGCCAGGAGGACGACGACCAGCACGAGCGCGCCCTCGGCCGTGTGCACCGACCAGCCGGCCGTGGGCTTCGGCTTCGCCGGCACCGGGATGCCGCGCTCGTCGAAGGTCGCCTCGCCGCTCTTGCCCCGGAACGTCTGCAGCACGTTCCAGAAGAACAGCACCTGGGCCGCCGCGAGCAGGAACACGAACGGCAGCGAGACCCGCGTCAGCGTGTCGTAGTTCGACGGCAGCACCGACCAGCGCCGCGGGGCGCCGTTGAGGCCCTGGACGAGCCAGAGGCCGTACACGATCATGCCGACGACGAAGGTCGTCCACACGTGGACCCAGGCCAGCCTCTCGCTGTAGAGAGCCTTGCCGCAGAGCTCGGGCAGCAGGGCGTACACGGCGCCGAAGATCAGCAGGCCGATGTTCAGCATTGCCATGTGGTGGAAGTGGCCGACGATCCAGAGTGTGTTGTGCACCGCCACGTCGAGCGCGATCGTCGCGTTGACGACGCCTGAGAGCCCGGCGAGCAGCCAGCCGACGAGGCCGAAGAAGAGCGCCGTGGACGCAGGTGTCCAGCGGAAGCGAGACCGGTAGATCGTGAACGCGAGGCTGTACAGCGAGAGCGCTGACGGCAGCACGAGCGCGAAGGTGATCGGCTGCATAGCCGTGTTGATCTGCGCCTGCGGTGTGCCGCTCGGGTAGTCGAGGTACAGATGGTGCGCCCACACGAAGACGTTCGCGATCACCGCGACCGTCCAGGCGATCACGATCACGTGGCCCGCGACGAGGGCGCGGCCGGCGTAGCGCGGGATCAGCCAGTAGTACGCAGCGACGGCGGGGAAGAGCAGGAGGTACACGACCGGGTGGCCGAACCACCACAGGATGTTCTTCGCGAGCAGCACGTTCGCCGGGCCGACAACGTCCATCGACTGCAGGATCTGCCAGATCAAAAGGCCGGCGAGCGGGAGCGTGGCGATGATCATGTCGATCCCGATCACCGCGAGCGGGATCACGGCGTACGGCACCGGCCGCTTCGAGGCGAACGTGCGGGGCATCAGGAAACCCCAGCCGAAGGAGAGGCCAAGTCGTTTGCCGATCGAGTTCGAGACGCTACCCAGCGCCTCGCGGTTCGTCACCGTATGCAGGATCCCGAAGCACCAGGTCACGATGGCGAGCCCCACGAGCAGGACCGAGAAGGAGAAGAGGCCGGTGGCCCAGTCACCCCAGTTACCGGAGCCGTAGAACGGCAGGGGGTAGAGGAAGACCCAGGAGGCGCCGAAGCCCATGAAAACGGTCGTCAGAATGACGCCCAGGACGCCGAGCACCATCAGCCACCACGTGACGCGCGCCATCGCAACGCCGAATCCGCGCACCGGGAAACCGACGCCGGCGAGAACCCACCACGACAGGCCCATCACCGCGAAGCCGGCCCAGCCGACGAACGCCCCGAGACCGTGCGCCGTCATCAGCGCGTACCAGAAGTTGTCCCCGACACGCGCCTCGGGGATCGCCTGGCTCCACCGCAGCACGACGCCGAGCAGGCCGGAGGCGGCGAGGATCGCCGTTGAGGCGGTGACGTAGCTGATCGTCAGCCGGCGCGCAGCCTCGAGCACGCGCTCGTCGGTCATGCGGGCTTCACCTCGAAGGTCGACTTCATCAGGTGATGCCCTGCTCCGCAGAACTCGAGGCAGAGGACCTCGTAAACACCCGGTTCGGTGAAGGTGTGGACGATCTTCTGCTCGAGGTCGGGAACGACCTGGGCCTGAAAGATGAGGACGCCCTTCGGGTTGTAGACACCGAAGCCGTGCGCGACGTCACGCGAACGGGCGAAGAACGCGACGGGACGGCCTGTGACGAGCGGCTGCGGCGCATCGATCGCCCAGGCGAACTGGAGACCGGTGACACGCACGACCTGGCCTTGCGGGCCGGCCGTGTCGCCGTAGGGGACGTAGAAGATCGTGCCCATGAGGAGGGCGAACAGCGTCACGATCATGATCACGAGCCAGGTCGCCTCGCGACGCGACCAGATTCCGCTGCGGTCATCCTCGAGCGGCCGCGCGGTCGAGCGGAAGACGGCGAACGAGATCGCCGATCCCAGAAGGACGGCGATCGAATACGCAACGGTGATGATGACCGCGGTGTGACTCATCCGCGGCATCCTACGCCGGGCTTCGGGCGGATGTCGTCGGTACTCTCGCCCCGTAGCCACTGTGGGTTTCCCGCAACGGATCTGGCGGCCGCACGGATGCACGAGGCCGTTTCGGTCAGCACGATCACAGCATGCACGTGATCCTGGTCGCGACCGACGGCTCCCGGGCCGCAAGCGCCGCGCTCGACGAGGCGATTTCGCTGGCGGCCGAGACAGGCGACGGGGTCGCCGCTATCACGGTGTGGCGCGCGCTACAGGGCGACTTCGGCCTCGCCTACCCTTCCACCGCGATGCTGGACGAGATCCTCGACGCCGAGCGGACACACGCAGAGGCGACGCTTGGCGATGCGGTGGCGCGCGCGGAGGGGGCCGGAGTGCGCATCAGGACACACCTCACAACCGGCGATCCGGCGGAGCGGATCTGCGCCTACGCCGAGGAGATCGACGCGCGCCTGATCGCGATCGGGCGAAGAGGGTACGGCACGGTCGCATCCCTCCTGCTCGG
>JANOUB010000652.1:0-1894 GCA_031416615.1 Thermoleophilia bacterium | reverse complement strand
CATCCGGGCCGCCGGCCATCCGCCGGCCGAGGTGGTCTGCGTGGCCGGTGGGGCGCGCGGCGATCTGCTCCGGCAGATTCGCGCGGACATTACCGGGTTGCCCGTCACCCGACCCGACGATGTCGAGACCACAGCCCGGGGCGCCGCGATGCTGGCGGCGGCCGGCGTCGGACTGCATCCCGACGTGCCGTCGGCCGGCCGCGCCATGGCAGGCCCACGGTCCGAGCCGCTGCAGCCGCGTCTCGAGTACCAGGAGGTCTACGCGGCGCTGTACAAGCGCCACCGGGCGCTCTACGCCGCGCTTCGGCCGCTGTTCTCCTGAGTCTGGAGCCACCGTTTTGCGCGGGGGTTGCATCTCCGTACCGAAGGCCCGCCAGGCCGCTCCCCGCCCGGGTGTGTCCGTTTCACCCCTTCGTTGCGGTCACCGTCCGGGCGAGCGCCCCGCGACCACGCAAGACGGTGGATCCAGGCTGAGTTGTGCGTCTCGTTCTCAGCGCATCGCGATGCCTCGCCAGACGCGTTTGAAGGGCTCGCCCGTCGACCGGTCATCGATCTCGATGAGCTCGAGTCGCACCCGGTTCCATCCGCGGAGGAGCTCGCGGAGGTATTCCTCGGAGAAGAAGTGCATGGTCTGGCCTGCCTCTTCCAGCACGAAGTTCTCCTCGAGTTCACGCACCACCGGACGCCAGCGCGCTCGCAGCGGGCGATCCTCGAGCGCATTCACGTGTAACACGAGGAGTCCACCCGCCCGGACGACGCGCGCGACCTCGGCAAAGATCGAGCGGGTCACGGTGTCGTTGAACATGTGCAGCGCGACGTTAGACATCACCGCGTCGAAGCTCTCGTCGCGGAATGGGAGTGGCTCGGCCATGTCGGCCACGAGCAGGTTGGCGCTCGAGTCGAACTTGGCGCGGGCCTGCTCGATCGCCTCGGCCGAGAAGTCGAGGGCGGTGACGATGAACCCCTCGCGTGCGAGACGGGCGGCGTCGTTGCCGCTACCGCAGCCCAGTTCGAGGACAGTGCGTGCCTCCATCGCTCTCAGGGAAGGGAGGAAAGGATCGATCCAGCGCCGGCCCCAGTCGAGATCGTCACCTGCGTCACGCAGACGCCGGAAGTAGTCGTCCCAATGGTCGGCGTGGGCGTAGCGCACGTCGCGTGAAGATACACAGGGGACGGTGTCGGACGGCAACAGCCGCACGATCTGCTTCCGCAACCGTCGGCTGCGCGGCACGACAGAACGGTCGGTTGTAGTCGGGCCAGATCGCGATCACGCGCTCGCTCACCCTACGAGCCGGGCGAGGGCCTCTGCCAGCGTGAAGCGGCCCGCGAGCAGGGCACTGCCGGCAACAGCTGCCTCGCAGCCGAGGTCGCGCACCACGAGCAGGTCATCGATCGACGAGATGCCCCCCGCAGCAATCACGGGCAACCCGGCAAGGAGCATCTCCGCGAGGAGGTCGACATCTGGCCCTGCGAGCGAGCCGTCCCGTGCCGTGCTCGTGACAAGGAGTCGTGCGACACCGGCGCCAGCACAGTCGCCTGCCAGTGTCGCAGGCGTCGTGCCCGACGTGCGCGTCCAGCCGTCGACAGCTACCTCGCCGTCGCGCACGTCGATCGCGACGACGAGCTGCCCGGCGAACAGGGCCGTCGCCTCACCGAGAAACGACGGCGAGAGCGCGGCGGTACCCACGATGACGCGGTCGGCGCCGGCGGCGATCGCGTCCGCGATCGCCTTTGTCGTCCGATACCCGCCGCCTACCTGCAGCGGGAGGCCTCCTGCAGCGGCGACGCGCTCGACGAGGTGGAGGGTCGGCAAGCCGGAGAATGCGCCGTCGAGATCGACGAGGTGCAGCCGGCGGGCCCCCTCGTCACGGAAGCGGCGCGCCAGCTCGACCGG
>JANOUB010000651.1:0-2035 GCA_031416615.1 Thermoleophilia bacterium | reverse complement strand
TGACAGGGAAGATCCGGGGGTCAGGTCTTCAGCGGGTGGAACGAAGAAGACCAGACCCCCGATCTTCAGATCATAGCCCGTCCGGTAGCCGGAGGTGATCCGTTCCATGCGAACGGTCCCGATGGGCAGATGCTTGGAGTGCCTGCGCTCGGCCGGCCGCAGATCCTCACTGGCACGTTCAACAAGATCCTGAGCTACCCAACCGGTGTGTACGCGGATCAGCACTTCCGCTTTCACGAGGCGATGAAGCTGACCGATCGGGTTCTAGTCATCGGCTATGGGTTCCGCGATAAAGCAATCAACGCGCGTATCGTCGCCTGGGCAGAACAGTCGGGCACGCATCGGTTGGTCGTGGCTCACGAAGATCCGGGAGCGCTCGCCGAGTCGGCGCGCAGGGCGATCCGGGGCAAGGGAAGATCCGGGGTCAGGTCTTCTTCGTTCCACCTGCCCGTGATCGCGCACATCGAGCACGGCTACCGCTGGCTCGAGATCGTGTCCCGCGTCGGCTGCTCGGTCACGACCGTCCATCGACGTGTCCGCGCCTGTGGCGATGGGGGGCGGAACTCGCCGGCGCTGGCCGCGGGTGAAACGAAGAAGACCTGACTGTTTTCACTCTGTGACGGCCCGCGTCTACGCGGCCGGCACCCGAACGAGCGGTGTTCCCACTGCTGAGGGCGTCGGGATCGGTTCACCGGCCTGCCGCAGGCCCTCGAGATGGAAGGTGATCGCATCACGAATGAGCCCCTCAACCTCATCACGGGTGTCGGCGACGACGCCGAGGCCCGGAAGATCGGGGCAGAAGGCACCCCAGGATTCGCCCTCGCGCTCGATCACGACCAGATACTCCATCATCGGTTCTACCTCCGTAGTCCAGCTTGACGAAGGATATTCGCCGCCGTGCCCTTCGGCACAAAATACGTGCTGCAACTCGGAGACCGGCAACGGTGGCTACCGGCGAGGGCCGAGAGCCAAAGCGTTCAAGCTGCTTCTCCCCGTGGCGCCCGGCCATCGCCGTGCGATTCCTCAGGGGGAAGTAGCGCGTAGTCCACGCCCTCGAGATAGAGACCCCACGGCGGCGCCGTTGCCCCGCCCTCGACGCGAGGCCGGCCTTCGAGGAGCGCCCCGAAGCGATCCGGATTCGCCTGCAGCATCGTCCCGACGAGCGTTCGCACCATATGGCGCAGGAACGAGTCGGCGGTGACGGTGAAGTGAAGGTGGTCGCCGCGGCGCTCCCAGGCGGCTTCGCGAACGACGCGCACGAACACCTCATGCTGGCTCTCGGCGGGCGTGAAGGCGCTGAAGTCGTGTTCACCCGACAGGAGCGCGGCGCACGCCTGGAGCGTCAGAAGGTTCAGAGGCCGTGGCCACCAGAGCGACCGCTTGACTTCGAGCGCCGATCGCTCTGCGCGGTTGAGGACGATGTAGCGATAGGAACGGGCAGTGGCAGAGAAGCGGGCATGGAACCCCTCCGGCGCATCCTCGGCCGCGAGTACCGAGACATCGGGCGGCAGCGCCGTGTTGAGCGCCTCGGCCGCTCGTGCTGCGGGCGCGCCTCCTGTCACCGTCACGCTTGCGACCTGTCCGGTCGCGTGGACGCCCGTGTCGGTGCGGCCTGCGACCGCGAGCCCGTCCCAGCCTCCGGGGTAGATGACGTCGAGTGCGTCGCGAAGGGCTCCTTCGACGGTGCGCTGGCCCGGCTGACGGGCCCAGCCGCGGAAACCGCCTCCGTCGTACTCGAGTGTCAGGCTAAGCGTTCTCACGGCCGATCGTTCTACCACTATCCGCGCCGCGCCGGCTCGACGTCGAGAACGAGCCCGTCGACGGAGTTGACGATGACAGTCACACCCGGATCGATCGGTTCGGCAGAGCGGGCGCTCCAGATCTCACCGTCGACCCGGACGTGGCCGATCGGGGCGAGGCTGAAAGGGTCGAGCCGCCCGAGCGCTATGCCCGTGCGGCCGACGATCGCCTCGAGGCCCACCGCCGCCGGGCCTAACCGGCGCCGGCGGCGCGACCACCAGACGAACGCACCGGT
>JANOUB010000650.1:0-2514 GCA_031416615.1 Thermoleophilia bacterium | reverse complement strand
GCCCTGGGGATCGCCGCCGTGTCGCTCGCAACCCTCTTCGCGACAGTCGGCATCGTCCAGGAGGCCACCCACCGGCTGCTCTTCTACACGCCCGCCGTCGAGATCGGCAATGCGTACTCGAGCTTCTTCCGCGTAACGTCGCTCTTCCGCGACCCGAGCCTGTACGGCCGTCACCTCGTGCTCGGGATCGCGGTCGCGCTCGCCGTGGCGTGGTACCGAAAGGCCGGGCTGGCGATCGCGGCAGTCATCGTGGCGTTCCTGTTCGCGGGCCTCTTCTTCTCCTACTCGCAATCGAGCCTGGTGGCGCTCTTCGGCGTCGCGGTGTTCGTCTCTGTGGTCGCGGGCGACCGTGCCGTCAGACTCGCGGCGGCCGTCACGGCGGTGCTCGTCGTCGTCGGCGGAGGCGCCTTCGTGGCCGACAAGGTCGCGGGCGCGTCGGCCCAACGTGTCACGAGCGACCGCTCGCGACGGATCGAGCTGACAGCGAGCGTCTTCGCCAAGCACCCCCTCGTCGGCGTGGGCCTTGGCTCGCAACCACGCGCAAGCCAGGCTCTTTCCGCCAACGGCGGCCCTCCGTCCCTCTTCGTCTCCCACACCACGCCGCTCACGGTTGCGGCCGAGCTCGGCCTCGTGGGGCTCGCGCTGTACGCAGCGCTCCTCGCCGGTGTGTCGAAGGCGCTCCTGCGCCTGTTCCGACTCGAACCTGCGTTTGGGCTCGCGCTGGCCGCGGTCTTCCTCGCGCTCTTCATCCACTCGCTCTTCTACAGCGGGTTCTTCGAGGATCCCATCACCTGGCTCGTGCTGGGAACGGCTTCCGGCTTCCTCGCGACGAGGTCGGTCACGAGGGCCGGTTCGCCGGCATGAGCGGCTCCAGGATCGACCGCCGCGCAGCATTCGGCGTCCTCGGGGTGCTCGGGGTGCTCGTCGCGGTCAACGTGCCGTCGCTCGGCTCCGATCCCTGGCCCTTCCGTACCCCGTCCGTCGTCGCCCGCGGCCTGCTCGAGCCTCTCGTCAGCGCCGCCGACGGGCGCTGGGACCTCGGTGTGGTGCGAACGCCTGCGGTGCTCGCCGGCCTGCTCGTCGCGGTGCTGGCGATCGCAGGCTGGCGGGCGGAGTCGTGGCGCGCAGGCTTCCTGATTGCCGCCTGCGTCGCCGTCGTCGTGCTCGTCACCGTTCCCGCGACGCTGCTCCAGGTCGGGCTGCGCGACGGGTCGGCCCCCTGGTTCCATACGAACGACTCGACCTACCAGATAGAGCTCGCGGGCGCGCTCGTGCGACACGGGCAGACCCCGTACGGCCACGACTACCTGGGCTCGGGGTTGGAGCGGTTCTACAGCCGCGACGGGAGCCTGCCGCCCCGATCAGAGCATCCGCAGGTTGCGCTGTCGCACTTCGCGTACTTCCCGGGCACCGCAGTGACGGCGGCTGCCTGGAGCTTCGTGCCCTCCCCGTTCGACGACTACCGTGTCCTCGTCCTGCTCGCGACGATCGGCTGCTTCTTCGCCGTCCTCCTCTTCGACGCCCCTCTTCCCTGGCGCCTCGTCGTGGGAGCGGCGATCGCGGCTAACCCCCTCGTCGTCAGAGGAGCGTGGTTCGGCACCGCGGACGCCACCAGCGTCCTCGCACTGCTCCTGGCCTTCGGCCTGCTGACGCGCTCTCGCTACGTCTGGGCCGCCGTGGCGCTTGCCGCAGCGGTCCTCCTGAAGCAGTTCGCCCTCGTAGCGGTGCCATTCTTCGTTGTGATGCTGCTGGCGCGCGGGCTGCCGCGATCGGTGCTTGTCCGCGCCACTGCAGCGTTCGGCGCTGTTCTGGCCGCCGTCTTCCTCCCTTTCCTGATCGCCGACGCAGGTGCTCTCTGGCGCGACACCGTTAGCTACGGCACGGGCACCTACCGCATCCTCGGCTACGGCCTGTCCGCGATGCTCGTCAACGCGGGCGTGATCGACGACCGTTACGGCGCCTACCCGTTCAGCGTGGTTGCCCTTGTCATCTGGCTGCCCGTGACGGCGTGGCTCGTCCTGACCGTGTTCCGCTCGGGCAGGGACTGGGAAGCAGCCGCCGGCTTCGCGGTCTCGATCTTCGTCCTCCTCTTCATCGCCCGGGTCTTCCAGACGTCCTACCTCGTCTGGCCGCTGGCGGGCATCGCCGTGGCCTTCCTGCTGGCTCAGCCTGGATCCAGGCTCAGCGGGAGGCGCGCGATTCCAGCGCGTAGACGCGGGTGGCGCCGGTGATGTAAACGCGCTCGGCGTCGGCGACGAGTGGCGAGTACTGGCCGTCCGGGAATTCCCAGACGAGCTTCCCCGTGCGCGCGTCGAGCGCGTAGGTGCCGTTTCGCCCCTTCTTGGCCGAGCGGACACCCTTTTGCCCACAGAAGCCGCAGGTGGACAGGTACACGAGCCCGTCCATGACCGTGGGCGCACCGTGGACGGCAGCCGGCATCTCGCGGACCCAGCGAGTGTCCCCCGTGACGGCGTCGAGGGCGTAGAACTTCCCGTCGTAGGTGCCGACGTAGAG
>JANOUB010000649.1:0-2041 GCA_031416615.1 Thermoleophilia bacterium | reverse complement strand
CGTGCCCGAGACGACGCCACGGGTGCCACCACCGTCCTTGATCTTCCGGGTCGAGGAGCCGGGCCCGATCGGCTCGGTCTGGAGGTTCGCCCGCAGATCGTGGCCCGGGTCGATCACGACGACCGGCAGCGCAGCAGTCGCCGACGCTGCTGCGACGAGCGCCGAGGCGAGCACGAGAAGGAAGCGCACGGTCAGCGCGGGGGCCCGGCGATCCGCCGCGCCAGGGCGAGCGTCGCGTAGGCGCCGGGCACGAACAACACGGCAGCCACGGCCATCAGCGCCTTCGCCGTGGTGCTGTCGAGGTCGACGGCGAGGGCAGCAAGCATGCACATCGCTCCCAGGGCGCACAAGGCAGGGCCAACGTAGTCGCGACGTCTCACGGAGGAATGGTGCCTGCCGCCACGGATGTGGCGGTTCTCAGCCTGGATCCACCGTCGTCCGCACCTCGCCGACGACGCGGTGCGCAACCTCGAGGGCATCCTCGACCTCCCGCCGATCCGGCTCGAAGACTTCGCCGGGGTAGCGGAAACGCCACGCGTACTCGGTGAGCGGAGCACTCGAGCGGAGCAATTGCTCGAGTGACGGCTCGTGCTGCAGACACGCGAGCGCCAGCTCGGCAATGTCATGGGTCTTGCGGAAGAGATGATCGTGGTGCGCGAGGAGCGCCTTGAGCGCCTTCTCCACTGCTTGCTGGCAGTGGAACGCTGCGTCGGCCAGGAGGGGAGGGCTCACGCCCAGGTCCACCTCTGCTGCTCGGAGGTCCAGTTCGGCGCGGGCTAACCAGGCCGCCACTTCCTTCGCGCGAGCGTCACGCGGCATGCAGCAGGATGCCTTCCCTGAGCACCGTGGCCGGCAACGATGTGGGGACGTCCGACATCTCGTCGAAGGCGCTTCGGCGCCAGACGAGCACGTCGACCGCGACGCCGACGCCCCAGAGCACCTCGTAGGCGCGCCGAGACCGGAGCCGCTCCGCCGATGCATCGTCCGGAACGACGAGGAGAACATCGTAGTCGCTGTTTGGCCCCCCTTCGCCCCGCGTCGCCGAGCCGAAGAGGTAGATCCCCTCGGGGTGGTACGCAACCACCAGGCGACGCACTATCTCGCCAATGACCGGATCGCATGCGGCGGGTGAAGGCTGGAACGCCTCGCAGGGCACGATGTAGTTACGGCCCACCTTCGTCGCTTGCAAACGCCCGCTTCGGATGCGCTTGAGCACCGCCTGACGGGTGATCCCCAGCAACTCGGCAGCCTGGGCGACGCTCACGAATTGGTCTACACCCATCACACTCAGGTTACCATGTGACAACCGCAACAACGCCACCAGCCGGCGCCCGGCGGCAGCTTCGGCCTGTCTCCCCGGTTTGGGCTGGCTCTGCCTGGAGCCACCGTTTCGCGCGGGCGCTGCATCCCGTCCGGGTGGAAACCAGGCTCAGGCGACGATGCGGTACACCTGAAACACCTCGGCGAGCTCCCGGTTCACGTTCGTGCCGTGCACCCTCGCGAGGTTCCAGATGTACTCGGCGTTCGCGTAGCGCCGGTGTTGCTGCGAGGCGTACTTCTCGACGGCCGCAACCTTGAGCTCGAGGTGGCGCTGCTCGAGAGCAATGTAGGCGCCGTAGGAGAAGTCGAAGTTGTTCCACGGGATCTCATAGCCGAGGATCGTCGTGCGCTTGAAGGCTCGCAGCCCTTCCTGCGCGATCGTCTGGTGATCCTGGTGGACGTCGTGATGGGACGGCTGGAAGACGACGTCAGGCTGCCACTCCTCCCACAGCGCCACGAGCAGCTCGAGGATGTCCTGGCGCCGCTCCGGGAACGTGCGCACGTCGAAGTCGTGCACTGTCAGATGCGACTCCGGGATCCCGAGCTCCGCTGTCGCCTCGCGCACCTCGCGCGCCAGGGTGTCCGGTGGGAACCCCGGCGGCAGCGAGCGGGTCGCGATCGAGAACGCCACATAGCGCACCTCGCAGCCCGCCTCGACAAGCCGGGCGGTCGTTCCCCCGCACCCGAACTCGCCGTCGTCGGTGTGCGGGGCGAGGACGAG
>JANOUB010000648.1:0-1599 GCA_031416615.1 Thermoleophilia bacterium | reverse complement strand
TTCACGGCGGCAACCACGACGTGCGGTCGCAGGGTCCGGCGGCGGCTGACCGTTTCCCTTTGCGGAGACTCCCGGGGCGCTGGACCGCAGCACCGCATCGCCCTTTTCGGATACGACCAGGAAGGCCGAGAGGCGCTCGAGGGGATCGGACTCTCACTTCGTCCCGCCTACAAGGGCTCCAACGGTTGGCGCCACGAATCGTCCTTTGCGAGCTTCGGACGGTTGGTCGAGCGCGTGGAGGACATCGAAGCTGCCCTCGATGTCTCGGTGCGATTCACGGCCCGGCTCGCTGCGCAGAAGGGGCCGTTGACCAAGGACAGGAACTCGCTCCCCTTCATGCCAGCGAGCGCGGTACGGCCTGGAATGGTGATGTTCTCGGACAAGGGCGACTTCGACACCGTCGAGAGCGTGGAGCGGATCGCCCTGGACAGGCCCGTCTACGACCTCGATATCGAGCGCACACACAACTTCGTCGCGAATGGCATCGTCACGCACAACTCTGTGTACGGCTTCCGTGGCGCCGACATTCGCAATATCCTCGATTTCGAGCGGGATTTCCCGGGAGCCCATTCGATTGCCCTGGAGCAGAACTACCGCTCGACGAACGCCATTCTCGGAGCAGCCAATGCGGTGATCGAGAACAACCGCGACCGGAAGCCGAAGCGCCTCTTCTCCGAGCTCGGCGAGGGGGAGCCGGTGCAGGTCGTCGAGGTCGAGGACGAGCACACCGAGGCGCGCTACGTCGCGGCGGAGATCGCCCGGCTCGTCGACGAAGGCTGGTCGGCGGCGGAGCTCGCCGTCTTCTACCGGACGAACGCCCAGAGCCGCGTGCTCGAGGACGTCCTCGTGCGACAGCAGATCCCCTATCAGGTGATCGGCGGCCCGCGCTTCTACGAGCGGGCCGAGATCAAGGACACTGTCGCCTACCTGTCCGTGCTCGACAACCCGTCGGATGCCGTCTCGCTGATGCGCATCGCAAACCGCCCTCGCCGTGGGATCGGCGACACATCGCTGCAGCGGCTCGTCACCCATGCAGACGTGCTCGGGGTGACGCTCTTCGAAGCGATGGCCGATCCCGAGGCGGCGGGTCTCGGCACTGCCGCGATCAAGGCAGTAGGCGGGTTTCATACCCTCATGCAGTCGCTGCAGTCATCGGCGCAGGAGCTCGAGATCGACGAGCTCGTCGAAGCGGTGCTCGCGCGGAGCGGCACGATCGAGGCGCTCGAGGCGGAGCGAACGATCGAGGCGCGCGGCCGGATCGAGAACCTGGAGGAGCTCGTTGGCGTTGCCAAGGAGTTCCGGGCCGAGCGGGAGGAGCCGGCCCTGTCGGCGTTTCTGCAGGAGATCTCCCTGGTCTCCGACCAGGACGGGCTCGCCGGTGAGGAGTCGCTCGTAACGCTGATGACGATCCACAACGCGAAGGGGCTCGAGTTCCGCGGGGTGTTCCTGATCGGGATGGAGGACGGCATCTTCCCGCACTCTCGCTCGATCGAGGACAACGAGATCGAGGAGGAGCGCCGGCTCGCCTACGTCGGCATGACCCGCGCGATGGAGAAGCTGACGCTGACCCACGCGATGGCGCGCTCGCTCTACGGGCGT
>JANOUB010000647.1:0-1587 GCA_031416615.1 Thermoleophilia bacterium | reverse complement strand
TCGTCGCGCTTGCGGGAACGCTCTACTACGCGCGTTCCTATCCGACGGTCGACGGCGACACGGTGAAGGCGCTGTTCGTCCTCCCCGCTGTGCCGGCGTTCGCGCTGTGCTTCGGCTTCGCCGTCGAGTCGATTGGCCGCCGCTCTCGCTCCATGGCGGTCATCCTCGGAGTGCTGCTCACTGTCTGTCTCGTCGTCTCGCTCGCCTTCGGGATCGCATGAGCGACGAGCGCGACAGGCGCGAGTGGCTCTACCTGCGGATCGCGCTCGGCGTCGTCGCGCTGATCGTGGTCGCCGATATCGCGGGGTGGAAGGTGCACGACCTGACGAACCCCCGACCCACGAGGCTCGAGTTGAGCCTCCGCTGCCTGAGGGACAACAAGGGTGCGGTGGCCGTCACCCCGGCGGGCGACCCAGTGTCGTCATTGGCCGGCGGGGGATCTCTGCGGACGACGATCGAGGGCAACGGCGTCACCGTCGCACTCGCCTCGAGCCAGGAGCAAGCGATCAAGATCGAGCGCTATTACCACCTGGTCGGAGGTGCGCTCCGTGGGCGTCTGGAGCGCCGTGACCGAGCGGTGTACCTCTGGGAAGGCGTTGCTTCGCCGACGCAGCGGCAGGCGATGTACGACTGCCAGGATTGACGAATATTGGGATCACAGTTCGACTCTCATGGTCGCGGGGGCACGCGGTGGCGGGAATCGTCCTCTGACCCAATTCGGCGTGGTGGTGAATAGCGTTGACCTCACGCGGAACACGGGCAGACGGACCGACTATGATTGCCCGATTGAGTTCCCCGCCTGTTTCGATGCCTGACCGTGCCAAGGGGCCGCGGCGTGCGCTGATTACGGGCATCGCGGGCCAGGACGGATCGTTCCTAGCCGAACTCTTGCTGGGGCTCGGCTACGAGGTGTTCGGAACCGTTCGTCGCGAGCCGGCCGACGTTTTTGAGAACCTGACGGAAGTCCGCGAGCAGATCGAATTGATCCAGGCCGACTTGCTCGATCAACCCTCGCTTGTGAATGCCCTGACCGTGTGCATGCCGCACGAGGTCTACAATCTCGCCTCGGTCTCTTTCGTGCCGGCGTCATGGGAGCATCCCGTCCTGACGGCGCAGTTCGCCGCCGTGGGCGTGACCTCCATGCTCGAGGCAATTCGTCACATTGATCCGTCGATCAGGTTCTACCAGGCTTCGTCGAGCGAGATCTTCGGAGAACCGGCGGATATGCCACAGACGGAGGACACGCCGCTCGCACCGCTCACGCCCTATGGGGTCGCGAAGGCGTACGGCCATTTCATCGTGCGGAGCTACCGACACCGCTATGCGCTCCATGCGTCTTCCGGCATCCTCTACAACCACGAGTCGTGGCGTCGCCCGACCAAGTTTGTCCCACGTAAGATCTCCGAGGCGGCTGCGGCGATCAGCCTCGGGCTCGCGGACGAGTTGTGGGTCGGCGATCTCGACGCCAGGCGTGACTGGGGCTTCGCAGGCGACTACGTCCAAGCAATGTGGCTGATGCTTCAGAGATCCGTCCCGGACGACTATGTCATCGCAACGGGCGACACCCACAGCGTTCGAGAACTTGTC
>JANOUB010000646.1:0-2099 GCA_031416615.1 Thermoleophilia bacterium | reverse complement strand
CAAAAAGACCTCCGACTCACACCAGAGGCCCACGGATGATTCGGTACAAGGTCGTATCCGATTCGTTCGAGGGCCGCTCCGGCGTCGAGTGACAGGGCTTTTCTGCTGCCTCCCTCTCGGGCGGCCTGCGGATAGTAGCAGCATCTGGCCACGCTGTGTCAAGCACTCTGTGTCAAGCATCGGCCCTGTAGCGCACGAAGCGGCGCTTCCCCGCCTGCAGCAGAGCGCCCGCGACGGACGCCCGGGCGACGTCGAGCTCCGCCGTAGGGTGACCGTCGAGCTTCACCGCGCCCTGACCGATCATTCGCCGGGCCTCGCTCGTCGAGAGGCCGAACGCAGTCGCGAGGAGTGCCGGCAGGTGCACCGGGTCTCCGTCCGGCAAGGTGGTCTCGGGTACCTCCGCCGGAGCTCCACCCTCGCGGACGACACGGGTGAAGTGCGCCTCTGCCTCCCTCGCTGCGTCGGGGCCGTATGAGCGCGTGACGATGAACCGGGCGAGGGTGAGCTTGGCCTCCATCGGCTCCCCTCCGGGTACGGGCTCTTCGGCGACGAGCCGGTACCAGTCTCCGAGCATCGTGTCGGGGATCCGCATCGTGCGCCCGAACTGCTCCTCGGGAGCCGCCGCGAGCGGGATGTTGTTGCCGAGAGACGAGCTCATCTTCGCGCCGTCCCACGAGAGCAGGATCGGCGTGGTCAAAACGATCTGCGGGTCGAGGCCGTATGCCTCCATGACTGTGCGACCTGCGAGGAGGTTGTAGAGCTGGTCTGTCCCTCCAAGCTCGACGTCCGCCTCGACCGCGACGGAGTCGTAGGCCTGCATCAGCGGGTACAGGAGCTCCGAGACGGAAACCGGGTGCCCGGCTGCGATCCGCTTCGCGAAGTCGTCACGCTCGAGGAGTTGGGCAACGGTCAGCGTCCGGGTCAGGCGCACGACGTCGGCGAAAGAGAGCTCCGCGAGCCACTCGCCGTTGAACCGCACCTCGGTGCGGTCGGGGTCGAGGATCTGCATCGCCTGGTCGACGTACGTCCTTGCCATCGTGTCGATGTCCTCGCCCGAGAGGATCGGCCGCTCGGCGGAGCGGCCCGAGGGGTCGCCGATCCGGGTCGTGTAGTCACCAACGATGAGGACGCCGATGTGTCCTGCGTCCTGGAATGCCCGCATCCTCTGTAGGGGGATCGCCCGGCCGACATGGATGTCCGCTGAGGTGACGTCGATCCCGAGTTTGACGCGGAGCGGCCGACCGAGCTTCAGCTTCGCTTCGAGGCCCCCTTTGGGGAGCAGGTCGACGTGATTCCGGGCGAGAGTGGCGACTGCGTTCACGGGCCGTGATTCTACGGGTGCTCCGGCGAACGGGGCATCGGTATCACTCTCTGCCAGGTCTATCACGCGGTCCGTGCGACGTGCTGCGGCCCGAGTTCGGCCGCGGTTCGACAGCCCGTCAGGTGCAGCGCCACAGCGAGTTCCTCGCGCAGGAGCTCGAGAACCGCCCTCGCACCATCCTCCCCGCGGGCGGCGAGACCCCAGACCGGCAGGCGGCCGGCGAGAACCGCGTCGGCGCCCAGGGCAAGCGCCATCGCAACATCCGTCCCGCGCCTGATGCCCCCGTCGAGTAGCACCTCCAGTCGATCCCCGACAGCATCGGCGATCGCCGGCAGCACCTCGAGCGTCGGCGCGACGCCGTCGAGTTGGCGGCCGCCGTGGTTCGAGACGACCACGCCGGCGGCGCCGTGCTCGGCGGCCAGCACCGCATCCTCGGGATCGAGGATGCCCTTGACGACCACAGGAACGGGTACCGAGGATACGAGCCTCTCGACGTAGGCCCAGTCGAGCGCCGGGTCGAGCATCTCGAGACTCTCGCCTGCAACATCGCGGTCGAGCGCATAGCGCACGGCAGGAAGCGTGTCGTCTGAAAACGTCCATTGAATGCGGCGCTCGCGGTCTCGTACACCCACCACCGGCAGGTCGACGGTGAGGAAGATGGCCGAGAAGCCGGCAGCGAGCGCCTGCGCAATGAGCTCATCGGTGACGCCGTGGTCGCGGAAGACATAGACCTGCAGGAAGCGGACGCTGGCCGGTGCCGCGGCGGCCACCTCGGCTG
>JANOUB010000645.1:0-4626 GCA_031416615.1 Thermoleophilia bacterium | reverse complement strand
ATAGCCGAGATCGGCGAGCCGGGCGGCCGCGATCTCTGCGGCCTGCTCCGACTCGACATACAGAACGAGGAGGTTGTCGACGCTCGGTGCCGGGCACGGGCTCCCGTCGGCATGGGAGGTGAACTCGAGGTGATAGTCACTCCCGGGCAGGCCAAGGAGGACGCCGTCATAGCCAGAGTGCCCCTCGAAGCGGCCGAGTTCCGGCAGGCCGAGGCCCTCCCGGTAGAAACGGACGACCTCGTCCAGGCGGTCGGTCGGCCGGGCAATGCGCACGCGTACCACGGGGAGGGCGAGCGGCCAGTTCATCCGACATCCACTTCCGGCACAGGAGTGGCACCACGGCCGCCGAGCCAGCGGACAAACGCGACTCCTGCAGCCACGGCCGCGATGATCGCACCGCCGATCAGGATCGTGTTCGCACCCGGCGGATCGACGAGCTTGACGCCGGCGAGCGTCAGCGTGGCAGCGAGCATGATGCGCAGTGAGCGGTCGGGAAGCTTCACCGTGAAGTGCCCGCCGATGAGCACGCCTGGCACCGACCCGATCAGCAGCCAGCCGGTCGCTGCGAGGTCGACACTGCCGGCGACGAGGTGGCCGGCGCCCGCGGTCGCGAGCAGGATCGCCGCGTGAAAGATGTCCGTTCCCACGATCTTTGCCGCGGTGAGCGGGAACGCGATCAGCATCACGAGACCGAAGAGCGTGCCGCTGCCAACCGAGGTCAGCCCGACGACGAATCCTCCCACGATCCCCGTGACCACCGCGATCAGCTTGTCCCTGGGCCCGAGGATGAACGGGCGGTCGTCGGAGTGGGTGTGGAGGTACGCCTTGACGAGGAAACCGAGGCCGCAGAGGAAGAGCGCGACCCCGAGAATGATCTTCGCCGTTTCCTCGTAGCCGTCGCCGTAGCGCTTCGTCAACCACCAGGCGACAGCGACGCCGGCGATCGAGAACGGGACCGACCCGAGCAGCATCCACGCCGTCAGCCGTGCGTGCACGTGACCGAGCCGGCGGTGCTGCACCGCCCCGAACGACTTGAAGATCGCCCCGTGCACGATGTCGGTGCCGATCGCAACCGACGGCTTGAAGCCGAACACGAGCACGAGCAGCGGCGTCATCAGAGAGCCGCCGCCCATCCCGGTCATGCCGACGAGCAGCCCGATCAGCAGGCCGGCAAGCGACAGCTTCCAGTCCACGTCACCCCTCCCTGCGGGAGGCGTGACGGGACAGGATTAGCGGGCTCACGCCGAGGGCTCGGCCATCGGCACGAGCAGCTCCTTCATCGTGTCGCCGCGGAGCCCTAGCCGCAGCGTCTCGAGCGGGATCACCTCGTCGGGCGGGATGTTGCCGAGGTTGACGTTGGGGCCGAACTGCTTCACGAACCACGCCTGAGACGCCTTCGTCGGCGCCTCGAAGATGATGTCTTCGATCGATATCTCGTGCGCGATCTCGTCGATCAGGCCCGTGCGCATGTCGCCGTCCTTGCGGAAGATGCCGGCGGTGCCACCCTCGCGCGCCTCGGTGATCACCTTCCAGGAGCCCGCCTCGAGTTCCTCTTTGATCCACTCGACCCACTGGTACGGGGCGTAGACGACATCGGAATCCTTTGAGCCGACCTCCGAGAGCACCGTGAAATCGCGAGCGAAGTCGCGGATCAGCTCGAGCTTCTCGTTGCGTGGGATGTCGAGGGTGCCGTCGGAGATCTCGACGTGGGCGAAGCGGTGCTCGACGAGCCACGCCTTGTACTCGTCGATCTTGCCTTTCGCGTACACGGCCTCGAACAGCGTCCCGCCGCAGACGACGGGCGTGTCGAAGTGGCGGTAGAGAGCGATTTTCTTCTCGAGGTTGTTCGTGACGTAGCTCGTGCCCCACCCGAGCTTGACGATGTCGACGAACGCGCCGCCGGTGTCGAACATTCCCTCGATGTCGCGCGTATTGAGGCCCTTGTCCATGACGTGCGTGAGGCCGGTCTGGCGCGGCTTGGCGGGTCGGGGGGGCACATCGAGGAAGCCGGGATCAAAGCCGGGCATACAGCTCCTTCAGTTTTTCGTGGGCACGGGCCTGGACGTCGTGGTAGAGCGAGTTGCCGTGTGCGTCGATGCCGACGATGAGCGGCCCGAAATCCTTGACGCGGAACTTCCACAGGCACTCGGGCATCAACTCCTCCCACATCACTTCCTCGATCTCCTCGATCTGCGTCGTCTCGAGCGCCGCTGCTCCGCCGACGATCGCGAGGTAGACCATCCCGAGGCGTTGCATCGGCTCGATCGCGACATCGGGGAAGCCCCCCTTGCCACAGATCGCGCGGACGCCGTACTGCTCGCCGAGCCCTTCGGTGAAGCGCACCATGCGGGCGCTCGTCGTCGTGCCGATGCAGACCTTTTCATACCGGCCGGGACCGAGCTTGCGCACGCCTGGGGCCGTGTGCAGCAGGAAGGCGCCAGAGAGATCCATCGGCGGCTCGACGCCCTCGTCGAAGATGCGGATCTGGGTGCGGTCGCGGATGCCGATGATGCGGCCCTGCACCGTGACCTCGTCGCCGGCGCGGAGCTCGAGGATGTCCGCTGGATCCGTGATGGGGAAGGTGATCTCGTGGTGGGCCATCAGCGGTCGCTCGCTTCCGGGACGGGCATGCGCCCGTCCCCTACAGGGGACACGGTCGAAAGACGCGCGAGTCTCATCAGAACTCCCGGTCGAAGTCGGTGGTGCCGTCGGCGGCGATGTGCGCCGAGGCACGCCGGGCGGCCCAGCACTGGTAGTTGACCGCGACGGGGTTCAGGGTCATGTGCGTGTCGGCGTGCTCGATGTGGCACTGCAGCACGGTGACGTCGCCGCCGAGCCCCATCGGGCCGATGCCGGTCTCATTGAGAAGGCCGTACAGTTCGTCTTCGAGTTGAGCCACGAGCGGATCGGGGTTGCGGGTACCGACCGGGCGCGCGATCGCCTCCTTGGCGAGATACATCGCGTAATCGGCGGAGCCGCCGATACCGACTCCGACGATGCCGGGCGGGCACGGCTTGCCACCGGCGTCGACGATCGACTCGAGCACAAACTTCTTGATCCCGACGACGCCGTCGGCGGGAATGCACATCTTGAGGAAGCTCATGTTTTCGGAGCCCGAGCCCTTCGGCACGCACTTGACGTCGAGGCCGTCCCAGTCCGGGATGAAATCCCAGTGCACGATCGGCAGCCGGTACCCGATGTTCGGCCCCGTGTTCTCGCGGGTCAGCACGTGCACCGTGTTCGACCGCAGCGGGTGCTCGACCGTTGCGCGCGCCGTCCCCGCTCTCAGGGCCGCATAGATGCGGGTCGGGTGCAGCGGGAAGTGCTCGCCGACGCGACACGTGTAGACGGCGATCCCGGTGTCCTGGCAGACGAGGTTCTTCTGCTCGTCCGCGATCGAGACGTTCCGGTGGATCGTCTCGAGGATCCGGATACCGGTCTTCGAGGTCTCGCGGTCGCGCGCTGCGGCGAGCGCGTCACGGAGGTCCTGCGGGATATCCTTCAGCGCCCAGACGTACAGGTGCGCGGCAGCATCCTCGACAACCCCCTCTAGCCCGGATCGTTTGGTGGTGGTAGTCGTGCTCATGCGCTCGCTTTCTCCGAGGCTGCCCGTCCGGCGCGGCGTCCGAAGACGACGCACTCGAGCAGCGAGTTGCCCATCATGCGGTTGCGCCCGTGGGTGCCGCCGGCTATCTCACCGCAGGCGTACAGGCCCTCGAGCGTAGTCTCGGCATTCTCGTCGATCACGAGGCCGCCGTTCTGGTAGTGGAGGACCGGGTAGGTGAGGAGCGGTTCCCGGAGCGGGTCGATGCCGGCGCCGCGATACCGCCGCAGCATGTACGGCAGCGAGATGTCCGCGTCGGCCTCCGGAATCCGGGTCGTGTCGAGATAGACCGCCGGGCGGCCGTCCTCGGTCTGGACGCCGCGGCCCGCCGCGACCTCATCGAAGATCGCCTGTGAGACGACGTCACGGGGCCCGAGGGAGTCGGTGAACTCCTCGCCGTCGGCGTTCCGGAGCACGGCGCCGTAGGCCCGCGTCGTCTCGGGGATCGAGTAGCCCTGCATCGTCACGGGCCAGGCACCGCCATTCGGGTGGTACTGCAGCGCATCGAGGTCGCGGGCTTCCGCGCCCAGGTCGAGGGCGATCGTGGTCACCTCGCCGGTCGCGTTCGGGTGATTCGTACAGAGCTCGTGACGGCGCTCAGCCTCTGCGTAGCACCGGCCGCCGGCCGCCAGCACGACGGTGCCGGCATCGATCACGACCGCATCACCGTCCTTGACGTCGAAGGAGGCGCGCCAACCCGCTGCGGTTGGCTCGAGCGCAGCGAGGGCGTGGTTTTGGAAGCTCGTCGCGCCACCGGCCTCGTGTGCGTTGCGCAACGCCTTCGTGATCGCGTGCCCGGTGCGGTCGCCGACCTGGAGCAGGCGCTTCCGAGAGGCGCCGCCGCAGCGGGCGAGGCGGTAGCCGCCGTTCTCCCGCGTGAACGCGCAGCCGAGCTCTTCCAACCGGTGGATTGCCGATTGCGCATCACCCGTGAGGATCTCGACGAGCCGTGGATCGGCGGTCTCGTGCGACGAGCGCATCACGTCCTCGGCATGGAGCTCCGGCGAGTCGTCGGCCCCGAA
>JANOUB010000644.1:0-1577 GCA_031416615.1 Thermoleophilia bacterium | reverse complement strand
AGGCATCAAAAAGGATGCGCTCTGAGGATCAGCTCGCAGCTAGCAGACGAGGCGGTACTCGTCGAGCTCGGGCGCCGGCTGGGGCGGACCCGGCTCGAACGCAACCTCACCCAGGCTGAGCTCGGAGACGAGGCGGGAGTCGGCCTTGCCACCGTCCAGCGACTCGAGCGTGGGCAACCGGCGAGGCTGACGAGCCTCATTCGAGTCCTCCGGATCCTCGGGCTGCTGGAGGCCCTCGAGCTGCTCGTCCCCGAGCCGACCCCCAGCCCGATCGAGCGCCTCAAGCTGCAGGGTAGACAGCGTCAGCGGGCCGCGCATCCTCGCTCCGCCGCGAAGCCGACCGCGGATGCGAAGCCGTGGGCGTGGGGAGACGAGCATGGTGGTGACGCATGAGCAGTGTTGCTGCGGTCAACCTGTGGGGCAGCCGTATCGCCGCCGTCTCCCTGGACGATGGCAGCGACGTCGCCGTCTTCCAGTACGACCCAGAGTTCGCAGCCAGCGGAATCCGGGTTTCGCCGCTGGTGATGCCGCTTCAAATCGAGCCGTACACGTTTCCGGCTCTCAACCACGACACCTTCCGCGGGCTTCCCGGATTGCTCGCCGACTCGCTGCCAGACCGGTACGGGAATGCCCTGATTGACGCCTGGCTGGCGCGGCAGGGCCGGACGCCGGAGAG
Source organism: Thermoleophilia bacterium (assembly GCA_031416615.1). Taxonomy (GTDB): domain Bacteria; phylum Actinomycetota; class Thermoleophilia; order Gaiellales; family Gaiellaceae; genus Gaiella. Next base: position 901 of record JANOUB010000644.1, on the reverse strand, counting down.
TTTCAATGCGATCGAGCGTCTCTGCTATATCGGCCGGCGCGGCATGGGAGCTCTCGAGTTCGCTCCCAGCCGCGGCCCGCAGGAGACCCGCAGCAGAGACCTCGAGATCGACGCTCTCGTCAAACTCGCCTCGGAGGTGCTGGCTAACCGGGAGGGCCTGGCCGGGTCGTTCGCGGACACGACGAGGGGAGACGCGCTCCGCGACATCCTCAGTGTCGGCACCTCCGCCGGCGGCGCACGTGCGAAAGCGATCATCGCCTGGAACCCGCAGACGAACGCCGTTCGCTCCGGTCAGGTCGACGCAGGCTCCGGCTTTCAGTATTGGCTGCTGAAGTTCGACGGCGTCCGCGGCAACAAGGACAAGGAGCTCGAAGACCCGAAGGGGTACGGGGCGATCGAGTTCGCCTATTACAAGATGGCCCGCGCCGGCGGCATCACCATGAGCGAGTGCCGCCTACTGGAGGAAAGCGGGCGCCGGCACTTCATGACCCGGCGCTTCGACCGCGAAGACGACGGCGGCAAGCGCCACATGCTGTCGCTCGGCGCGCTTGCGCACTACGACTTCAACCAGGCCGGCGCCTATTCGTACGAGCAGGCGCTCCAGGTCATCCGAAGGCTCGAGTTGCCGATGGCAGCAGTCGAGCAGCAGTTCCGTCGAATGGTCTTCAACATCGTCGCCCGGAACCAAGATGACCATGTGAAGAACATCGCCTTCCTGATGAGCCGCGACGGCAGCTGGCAATTGGCGCCTGCGTTCGACGTCACGTACTCCTACCAGCCAGGCGGCAGATGGACGAACCAGCACCAGATGTCGCTGAACGGCAAACGCGACGACTTCACGATCGAAGACTTCCGGCAGTGCGCCGATGCAGCCTCGATGAAGCGGGGGCGAGCCGAGTCG
>JANOUB010000643.1:0-3299 GCA_031416615.1 Thermoleophilia bacterium | reverse complement strand
GGACGCAGAGGCTCACCACCGCTGAGATCGCGCAGGCGTTGGACGCCGCGACACTCCTCGTTCTCCCGTCCCGCGGTGAGGGAATGGGACGTGTGCTCGTCGAGGCTTTCTGTCGTGGCCGTCCCGTCATCGGAACGAGCTCCGGCGGCATCCCCGACCTCGTGCAGGACGGCGAGAGTGGGCTGCTCGTACCGGCCGAGGATGCGGGTGCGCTCGCGCAGGCGCTCACGCGCGTCCTCGGTGACCGGGGGCTCGCGGGGCGGCTCGGGGCGGGGGCGTACGCCGCCTCGGCGGCGTGGGTGGCGACCCCGGAAGAGTTCGCGCAACGCGTGCGCGAACTCGTCGACGCGGTCATCGCCCGCGCTGGCTCCTAGACTTCCCGCGTGCCCGCTCAAGCCGCGAAGCAGCGCGTCAAGAACAGCGTCTACCGTGGCGTCGGTGTGATCGGGCGCCTGCGGCCGATGCGCATGGACGGGCTACGGGTGCTGCTCTACCACAAGGTCAACGACGCGGACTGTAAGCCCGGGTCAGTCTCCACCGCTCTCTTCGCCGAGCACATGGCACTCGTGGAGGCGGACGGGTACCGCCCGGTCGCCCTCGACGACGTGCTCGCCCACCTCGGTAGCGGTGCCCCGCTGCCGCCCCGGGCGACGCTTATCACTTTCGACGACGGATACGTCGACAACCTCGTTGGCGCGGCGCCGGTCCTCCAGCGGCACGGGTTCCCCGCCGTACTGTTCGTGAGCGTCGGCAGCATCGGCTCGGACACTCCCTTTCCTCATGACGAGCGGTCCGGCACGCCGAACCCAACGCTCGACTGGGATGGCCTCGCGGAGATCGAGCGCGCGGGTGTGCGGGTCGAGTCGCACGGGATCACCCACGTGCGGCTCGCGACGCTCGCCGACGATGCGGCCGAACGACAGTTGACCGAATCGAAGCGGATCCTCGAGGATCGCCTCGGGCGGCCCATTTGCGCGTACGCGTACGTGAAGGGCGGCACGGCCGATTTCGACGAGCGCCACCGGGTGATGCTCCGCCGGGCCGGGTACGAGGCCGCGTTCACCACCGTCACGGGGTCGAATCGGCCGGGTGCCGACCCGCTCGCACTGAAGCGCTACAACGTCGAGCCGTACCCGGCTGCGACCCTCTCGCTCGTCCTCCGAGGCGCCTGCGACGCGCTCACGGTCAAGGACACCCGGCTTGGCACGGTTGCCCGCCGGGCCTTCAACCGCGTCCTCGGAACCGGCTCGAGGTGAGCGCCTTCTCGATTGAGCCATACGACGCATCGCACCGCGACGCCTATCTCGGGCTCCTGTGCGAGGCTTGGGGGGCGGCCGCGATGCGCGGGGACGTTTTCGACTGGTGGTTCCAGGAGAACCCCGCCGGGAGCCTCATGTCCGTGGCGGTGATCGACGGCGAGGTCGTCGGCGTTGCCTCGCACTCGCTTGCACGGCTTCGGATCGGCGGCGAGGAGCGCGTGGGCCAGTACTCGGTGCACGCGGTCACCTCCGAGCGCGCGCGCGGGCTCGGCATCTTCCGGGCACTCGAACGTCGTCATGAGGAGCTCGGGAAGGAGTTCGGCTCGTCGTGCGTGCTCGCCTTTGCGAGCGCGCCGACCCGCCCGCTCTTCCTGGGACCGCTCGGCTGGAGCCAGATCGATCGTCGGCGTGTGTGGGGAAGGCCGCTGCGGGCTGTGGTCGAGCTCCGGCTCCGCCGGCTCCGCCGGCACGGCGCCGCGTCGTCGTCGCCGGTGGCCTCCGAGAGGCCTGGCACGCGTACCCTGTCGCGCTTCGGCACCGAGCAAGAGAACGCCTACCGGGCACTCGCCCCGATGCTCGGGAACCACCTCGTCCGGGATGCCCGCTATCTCCAGTGGCGGTATCTCGATTCGCCCAGGCCCTACAGCGCGTACGCGAGCCCGGAGGGGTTCGCGGTGCTCGGGCGGGCGCAACGCGGCCGGATCTCTACAGCGCTTGTGATGGACCTCGTCGCACCGCCGGGTCAGGCACGGGCACTGCTCGCCCGCTGTGCCCGTGACGCACGACAGGCCGACGTTCTGCTCGCGGTACCCTCGCCTTCGCTGCCGCGCTCTCTCCTCGCCCGCTGCGGCTTTGCCCCGCTGCCGACGCGTCTCGACTACATGGGGCACGGGCTCTCGCACCCGTTCGACGCGCGGGCAAGTGCGTGGACCGTCTCGTTCGGCGACACGGACTTCTTCTGACGTGCGTCTCGTCTTCGTCACTCAGCGTGTCGATCCGGATGACCCGATCCTCGGCGCCACCGTGGCGAAGATCACCGCGCTCGCCCGGCGGTTCGACGAGGTGGTCGTCTTGACGGACAGCGCCGTGCCGGGCACGCTGCCGCCCAACTGCCGGGTGCGAACGTTCGCCTCGGGCACCAGGATTGGGCGAGGGCTACGCTTTACCCACGCCATCGTTGCGGAGATCGGCCGCCGGCCGCGGCCGGCCGCGGTGGTCGCTCACATGTGCCCGATCTACGCCGTGCTCGCGGCGCCGCTCGTGCGGCCGTTCGGCGTTCGGGTGCTGCTCTGGTATGCGCAGTGGCACCGGACCCGAATGCTCGCGATCGCCGCGCGCGTTGCGACGCGCATCGCCAGCGTCGATGCGCAGAGTGTGCCGATCCGGTCGGCGAAAGTCGTGGGTATCGGGCACGGCATCGATGTCACCCAGTTCAGCTGCGGTGGCGGCACGACGCACGGGCCGCCGTACGATCTCGTCGCGCTGGGGCGGTACTCCGACTCCAAGGGGCTCGAGACGATTGTGCGAGCCGTTCGGCTGGCCCGCGACGACGGCGTCGACGTGCGACTTCGCTGCCACGGAACCTCGACGATTCTCGGCGAGCGGGAGACTCTGGCGGGGCTCGAACGGCTCGTCGACGAGCTCGGGCTCGGCGACGATGTCCTGCTCGGTGGCCCGATCCCGCGGAGCGAGGTGCCGGCGCTGCTCACGCGCTCGTGGGCGCTCGTCAACAACACCCGGTCGGGCGCGCCCGACAAGGTCGTGTACGAGGCGTGCGCCTCCTGCCTGCCGATCCTCGTCTCGAGTCCGCCGGTCGGGACGCTGCTGGACAACCTCGAGCCGCAGTTACGTTTTGCGGCCGACGACGCCGCGGCGCTTGCCGTCGCGATCGGTGATCTCGTCCGTGCCGGCGGCGACGCTCGAGCCGCGCTCGGGGCAACGCTGCGTGAGCGGGTGAAGGCGGCGCACTCGACCGATTCGTGGGCGGACGGCGTCACCCGGCTCGCCCTGGATGATTGATCACCTTCGTCGGCCGGCGAG
>JANOUB010000642.1:0-1853 GCA_031416615.1 Thermoleophilia bacterium | reverse complement strand
CCCGTCTCTCCCGTCGGCCTGATTGGTTGTCCGCCGCGTCACGCCGAGATAAGCTCGTGCCGTTGGTACATGTTCGTCGGGTGCTGTCGACAGGCGCGAGAGAGGAGCAGAGATGGCCGGTGAGGTCGTTCACGTCGAGTTTCCGTCCGTGGACATCGAGCGCTCACAGCGGTTCTGGAGCGGTTTGTTCGGCTGGGCGTTCGAGGATTCCGGGATGCCGGGGATGGATTACAGGATGGCGCGGGTCAGCGAGCAGGCAGGCGCGGCGGTGATGGAGGCGCCGGATCGAATCGGGCACCCGAACTTCTACTTCGCCACGGACGACATCGACGCGTCGACGGCCAAGGTGCGCGAGCTCGGCGGTCAGGCGGAGGAGATGATGCCCGTCCCGACGCACGGTTGGTTCGCGGCCTGCACGGACAGCGAGGGCAACGCGTTCCACCTCTGGCAGTCAGACGCCGCCGCGGGGTAGCCCGCCTCTTTGCGTTTGGGCGGCGCCTCATGAACGTGCAACGCATCTGCTTCCTCGGCACGCGGACGGGGAACTTCGAGGCGACGGCAGCCCCATTCCGAGACGTCCTCGGGCTGGGAAACGTCCATGCCGAGCCCGGTTGGTCGGTCTTCCAGCCGGTGTCGACGGCGAGTGTCACGATCAATAGGAGGAGGATCTAGGAGTCGGCCAGCGCCTCGGCGAGCCAACGCCAGGCTTCCTGGACGATCACCGGGTAGGTGTGCAGGTAGTACGGCAGGGCGATCATCGCCTGCGACAGCGCCCAGCCGCGACCTCGAGCCCACGTCGCGTCGTCGATCTCGAGCAGCTCGCGGAAGATCGGGCGTGTTTCCGCGTCGAGGACGGCCCACGCAACCTTCACGTCGCACGCCGGATCGCCGACGCAGACGGAGCCCCAGTCGACGACGCCGGTGATCTGCCCGTACCTGACGAGCAGATTCCGCGCGTCGAGGTCGCCATGGATCCACACGGGCGGGCGGTCCCATTCCGGTGCGGCGAGCGCCACCTCCCACGCCGCCGTCACGGCGGTGGCGTCGATCGCGTCGGCAAGCGCGGCGATTCCCGCGCGCGTGGCCTCGTCGCGCGGCCGGAGCGGGCCGCCGCGGCCTGCCGAGGGCGGCCCTACGGTCGGATCGATGCGCCGCAACGCTGCGAGGAGCTCCGCAAGGTCGACCGCTGCGCGAGGTAGGTCGAGGGGCACGCTCGCCGCGTCTTCGCCGTCGAGCCAGTTGTAGACCGCCCACTCGTGCGGATACCCCTCGCCGGCCGCGCCGCGGGCAACTGGCATCGGCACGGGGAGCGGCAGGAGCGGCGCCAGCTGCGGCAGCCACTCGAACTCTTTGTCCAGCGACCCGGCTGCCCAGTCACGCCGCCGCGGCAGCCGTACGGAGAGCTCGTCCCCCAGTCGGTAGATCGCGTTGTCGGTCCCGCCCGCGGGCAGCGCTTCGATCGGGAGCTCCGACCACTGCGGGAACTGTGCCGCGAGTAATCGGCGGACGAGCGCTTCGTCCGTCTCGAGCTCGTGCGCGTGCATTCTGCCGGGGGGCACGATCACCATTCTGGCGTCTCAGACCCCGGAATGTCGTCCTGGGTCAAGGCCCCGACCCGAGTGCGAGCACTGGCCTGCGCCAGCGTGCTCTCGCCCGACGGTAATTCCCGTTTCCGCGCAGAGTGTCCAGCACGAGCGGAGCAGAACCGGCTGGACGGGCAGTCAGCGCGTCGAGACAACCGGGATTCGTCAGGCATTGTCATCCTGGCAGAGCCGACGTGAGCCACAAGAAAGAACAGGGCGACACCTCGCGACCAGCAATCCGGGCCCCCGACGCTCTATGCTCTGTGCCAT
>JANOUB010000641.1:0-4279 GCA_031416615.1 Thermoleophilia bacterium | reverse complement strand
CGACATGGCCGGATCCGCACGGTGGCCTTCCCGATCACGCGCGTCGATCGTGCCCGCATCGGACGCCACTCGGACGGCTTCGTCAAGCTCGTCACGGCCCGGCGCCCACTGCTCGGCTGGCTCGGCGGCGGGCAGCTCGTCGGCGCTCAGATCGTCGGGCCTCGTGCCGGCGAGCTGATCCACGAGTGCGCGCTCGCCATCCACACACGCATGTTCGCCGGCCGTCTGGCGCAGATGATCCACGCCTACCCGACGATGAGCATGGCGTTGCAGCAGGCGACGAGCCGGTTCTTCCCGATCGGCCGGGCACTCGTCGACGGCGACGACGGCGACTGATCGGTTAGCGCGGCGCCGCGCCTGCGATGAGCGACTACGAGGGTGACAGCACAGCCGCGAGACCCTGCTCGAACCCGGCGAGGTCGGTCTCACCGACGATGCGGGTGACGATGCGGTGAGAGCTGTCGAGGAAGAAGGTCGTCGGCGTCCCCTGCAGACCGAGACTCTTGGAGATCTCGCCCCGGGGATCGTCGATGCTGGGGTGCTTCCATCCCCACCTGGCGTAGAAGTCGCGCGCCGCCTCTCGCAGCCGAAGGTGTCGAACCACCTTGCCTGCCTTCGCTGGTGCGGATTCGTGCACACCCGCCGTGAGCATCGGGTCGTCCACTACCGAGTTGCCGACGAGCGCGTCGATCACCTGCTCACGCTGGCGCACGCGCTGCTCGCCGACAACGAAGAGCACATCGCCTCATGCTGCCGCATCGAGAAGGCCGACTGATGCGACCACCCAAGCTGCTCGGTCTGCGCGGCTTCCGTCGTTCCGTGTCCACGTCGTCACCGGAGGTACCTGCCGATGAGCATCGCTGCTGACCCTGTCGCCCCCGTCCACGTCGAAATCCTGTCGTTCGACGGCTGCCCGAACCGGGAGCTCGCCGTCGAACTCGTCCAGCGTCTCGTCCGCGAGACCGGCTCCAACGCGCACATCGACGTGATCGACGTCACCGACGAGGAGACGGCGCGGGAGCGGCGCTTTCTCGGCTCGCCGACGATCCTCGTCGCCGGCCACGACGTCGAGCCCGGGGCCGAGAACCGCTCCGGCTACGCCGTCTCCTGTCGCGTCTACCGCACCGACGACGGTCTCCGCGGCGAGCCAGACGAGCGCTGGGTGCGCGAGGCGCTGCTCCGCGAGGCACTCCGTCGGCCTGAATCGATCGGGTTGCGAAACGCGTCGAAGGGGTCATGGACAAGCTGACGGAGAGCGTGGCGGGCGTGCCTCCGTGCGCCGAGTTGCGCGCCTGGTTCGCCGAGCGTCTCCGGCCGCGGCTCGTCGAGGCTGTGCGCCTGGGCCACGCAGATGCGGCGAGCGTGGCACAGCTCGAGCTCGACGTTCAGTCGATGATCGAGGGTGCGGCGCCGTGCCGCGAAGACCGGCAGCCAGGGCTGGCCTCGGCGCCGGCGCGTAGCGGGTAACCGAGCCGATCGGCGAGCAGTTCCACCCTCGCTGTGAGCGTCAGCCCGGGGGAGGTAGCTACCGGATGATCCGCGTGTCGGGCCGGAAGGCGGCGACGGCGAACCAGAACGGCTCGGTGAAAGCGGCAGGCTTGCCGTTGACGCGGACGTCGGCCGTGAGCACCTTGCGCCCGTTGGCGATCGTGCCGTCGTCGAGCGCCGAGGCAACCCGCGTCCGCGCGCGAACCACGTAGGTGGCACCCCCGAGCTTGACGCGCACGACCTTCTTGCGCTCGAGCGTGGAGTGAGGAACAGCGGCAGTCTCCTTGCCATGCTCGAGGAACACGACCCTCTCCTTCGGCTGCAGCCGGCTGTCGCCGGAGTTCTTCGTCGCGAAGAACGGCGGGCTCGAGACGTCGTCGTAGCCGACGTAGGGGTTGCTCCCGTAGGAACGCGGAGTGCCGGTCTCCCGCGTCAGCACTTCTGCGTTCGGATGCTCCCGCTTGAACTGCTCCCAGCTGACGATGCGCGAGGCCAACTGCCGCAGGCGCATGCCGGCGAGGTCGCCGACGAGAGCTCTACCGCCGAACTGCTGCCACCACGACTCTGTCTGCCGGTCGTACATGACGAGGTCGGAGTTGCGCAGGTTGCCGCTGACCCCGAAATCGAGCGTCCGCCCCTGCACGCGCCGGTCGAACACGAGCGCCGTGTTGCATAACGGGCAGAACGTCACGGCGACCGGAACGCTGCCGACGGTGTCGTTCGCGATCTCGTGCCAGATCAGGATCTGGATCGGGTAGCCGCGAACCGTCTTGCCGACGGTGAGCTCGATCACCGGCTCGGGCGGGCGCAGGAAGCGGATCTCGGAGGCGGGCGCAAACCGAGGTGCGTCGATCGATGGGATCCCGTCCTTGCCGGGTCCGCCCGACTGGAACTCCGACAGCGGTACGAGCCGCTTCGCGAAGTTCGTCTGCCAGCCGGTCTGGAGCGGCGGCGGCGGCGAGGCCTCTCCGAGCCCGACCAGAGGGATGTCGGTGGTCTCGAGGTTGCGCAGCACCTCGTCGACCGCATCCGAGGTCGACGCCTCGTCGCCGCGGCCGACGACATACGCTCCGGCGCCGAGACCCGCTGCGGCGACGATGACGACGGTGGCCATGAGAAGGATGCGACGCATGTCGATACGAACGGTTCGATGGTCCGAACGCCGCAGGCGATTCACGCCGGAGGCGCGCCGCGCCCAAGCCCTGATCACCGCATGCGGATGCCGCCGAGGCCGTACCATCGACATCGTGGACGCCCTCCCTCAGGATGACACTGCCCTCGTCCGCGCAGCCCAGCAGGGAGACATGGATGCGTTCACGGAGCTCGTGCGACGCCACGAGCGCCGCCTGCGACTCGTCCTCCTCCGTGTGCTCGACGACGCGCGCGACGTCGATGAGGCCGTGCAGGACACCTTCGTCCTCGCCTGGCGCCACCTCGATCGCTACAGGGGCGACGCCGCGGTCTTTACGTGGCTGTACCGGATCGGCGTCAACGAGGCCCTCGGCCGGCGACGCAAGAAGCGGCTGACGACGACCGACCTCGCCACCTCCGAGGCGGAGAGTGCCCGCGATGTGCGGCGGGATGTCCAGCCGGAGGCGAGCGCCGAGGCCGCCGAGCTTCGCGAGCACGTCATCTCCGCTCTCAACGCGCTTCCGCTCGATTACCGGGAAGCGGTCGTCCTCCGCGATCTCGCAGGCCTCTCCAACGACGAGGTCGCTGCCGCGCTCGGGCTCTCCGTCCCTGCTGCCAAGAGCCGCATCCACCGCGGGCGCCTCCAGCTCCGCGAGCTGCTCGAGCCGCACAGCGATCACTGATCGCGCACCGGCCGCACACCGGCCTCTCGCAGCTCCGAGACGAGCGTCAGGACGGAAGGTCGATCGTCCCGACGCTGCGGCCGCGCATACGTGACAGTCCCGTCCGGGCCGACGACGAAGTCTCCGCCGAGCTGCAGCGTGTCCCGGCCGAGCCGCCGGGGGCGCTCGCCTCGCGCCATCAGCGCCGCGTAGCGCCCCCACACGCGCGGGTCGAGCCAGACCCCGGCAGCGCTCGAGCGCCGCATGCCCCACGCGCGGTAGGCGTCACGCTCCCGGTCGACGAGGACGGGAAAGGGGACGTCGAGGCCGCTGAGAAGACCGGCCCGTACGCGCTCCGGCTCGTCGCACACGACGAAGAGCGCGGTGGCTCCGATCTCCTCGAGCTTCGCCGTCTGACCGAGCACCTGCACGAGGTGCGCCCGACAGATCAGTCAGCCGGCGTGGCGGAGGAAGCAGACGAGCACCGGCTGCCCGCGTGCGTCGGCAAGATCGAACGTCTCGCCGGTGAGCGTCGGCAGCACCAGAGTTGGCGCCGCGTCACCGACCCGAGGTGAAGTAGCTACGCAACCCACGCAAGTCCGTTCCAGTACGCGCGGATGCGACCGCGGCGGCCGATCTCGACGTGGAGAGACTCGGGCAGCATCATCCCGACCGTCAGGTAGAGATCGATGCCCTCGACCTCGACACGCCGGAAGACCTTGTCCGGAGGATCGGTTGCTGCTTCGAGCGTGATCGTCCCACCGCAGCAGCGAGCTTTGCGCGGCCACACGTACAGTGCGCCGCCACGTTGGCGAATGGCATCGACCACGCCGGGTGCGGCGACGAGTTCCATCACGGCCTCCACCAGAACGCGCCGAAGCTGAGCGGGCCGGTGTGCGCACCGACGGACGGCCCGACGCGGTACCGGATCACATCGACGACAGATCGCGACTGCTCGAGCTTGTCGGCGAGCGCGTCGGCGGCGGCGCGAGTCGCGA
>JANOUB010000640.1:0-2271 GCA_031416615.1 Thermoleophilia bacterium | reverse complement strand
ATCCGGCTCCGGTTCGCCGCCGGCAGGGTCGTCGACGCGTCGGCGACCGCGAACGAAGAGTTTCTGATCGAGATGCTCGATACCGACGATGGCGCCCGGCGCCTCGGCGAGCTCGGGATCGGGTGCAACCCGGGGATCACCTGCTACATGAAGAACACCCTCTTCGACGAGAAGATGGACGGCACCGTCCACCTTGCGCTCGGAAACAGCTACACCGATCTCGGTGGCGTCAACGAGTCGCGCATCCACTGGGATCTCGTGAAGGATCTCCGGCCGGCCGGTTCGCGCATCGAGCTCGACGGGGCGGTCGTGCAGCGCGACGGCGCCTGGCCCGTCTGACACCGGGGACCCGCGGCGGCCGCGGCCGAGGCGTGCGCCTCGCCCCTACGCCTGGATCCACCGTTTTCTTGGCTGTCGCGGCGTTTGGCTGTCGTTTGGGCTGCTGGGGGTGGTGAGTCGGCGTTCTTTGGCGGGGTTGGTGTTCCCGGGCTGGTTCGATGGGTTGGTGCGAGGTCTTGCGAGGGGTTTCGGTCGGTATGTTGGCAGCGCTGTGCGTTCGCTGGCGGCGGAGGGCGTTGGAGGAACGGTGAGGAGGCGGCCTGGCTGTTCAGGCGAGTTGCGGTAGCGTTCGTAGTCGTTGGAGCGCTTGTGTGAAGGTGTGTTGCCAGGGCCAGCGGGCGGGCAGGTGCAAGGTGGAGCGGCGGCCGCTGCGGCTGATGCGGCCGGGCAGGGTGAGGTAGCGGCGGCGGATCGTTTGCGTCACGATCGGGCCGCGCACTCCGAGGCCGAGAGAGGCGAGCCAGCGGGCGAGGTTGTGGGCGAGGCAGCTGATCAGGAGCCAGGCGGCGTTGGCGGAGAAGTGGCCGGAGGGAGCGTGGTTGAGTCCTGAGCCTTGCTTGAGGTCGCGGATCGCGAGCTCGATCTGGGCGTGGCGGCGATGGTCGGCCTCGACCTCAGCGAGCGGTTCGGAGCGGTCGGTCAGGAAGGCGTGGTAACGCCAGTCGGGAAACAGTTCGGCCTGGGCGCCAACGAGGCGGGTGCGGCGCACCACGAGGCGGCGGCCGCGGAGGCTGCCCTCGGCGATCTGCGCGATCCCATCGGGCGGGTAGTCGGGCAGCGGCTGCCAGTCGCGTTCGCCGATCAGCTCGATCGCGGCACGGACGTGTGCCTGCTGGCTGACGCCGATCGAGTAGCGCACACCGTGGCGTTCGAGCGCCTCGATCGTCTTGTAGCTCCAGAAGCCCGAGTCGGCCCGCACGGTCAGCGTCCCCGACGCCCCCAGCCGACGCACCCGGGCCACCAGCTCGCAGACGAAGCGTTCGGCGCCACGCTGGCTCGAGGCGGAGCCCTTCCGCATCCGCGCGTGCAGCACCTCACCTGTGTCGGCGCGGGTCGCCAGCAGCGGGTGGTAGCCGCGCCGCTTCGTGTAGCCGAAGCCGGCGCCCTGCTTTTGGCGGCCGGCGACCTCGACGATCGTCGAGTCGAGGTCGATCGTCAGTGGCCCCGAGCCCGGGCCCGCCCCCGCAGCCCAGGCCCGGCCGAGAATCGTTTCGAAGGCACGGTCGAGCTGACGCACATGCCCGAAGGTGAAGGAACGCAGAAACGTGCCCAGCGTCGAAGGAGGCCATCAGCCGCTGGCCGAGGACACGCTGCGTCTCACCGCAACGCAACACACCGGCGTCGTCGATCGAGTCGCCACCCACAAGCGCCGAACAGACGAGCGTCAACAGCTTCCGACCCAGCCGTGCTGCGCCCGGCCGCTCGCCCAGGTCAAGCGTCTCATCGACGACCTGCTCGATCCCGAGCCGACCGGCAAGCGTGCTCGCCAACAGCAAGCCCGCGTTCGCGACCACACGCTGATCATCGAAAGCAAACGCGAGCCGGTCCAGCTGCCCTCCGCCACCCCTACCGCGGCTCCGCTGAGTCGTCACCATATGGGTGACCTCCTGAGTGCAGGACTCGCGGCTGCCAGCACAGCCCGTCTTGCCTGCTCAGGAGGTCATTCTGTGCACCAGCCCGGACGACTCGCGAACAACAAAACGGTGGATCCAGGCTAAGCCTCGGGGACCGGTGAGCCGAGCTGCGCGAACGCCCGCTCGAAGGCCTCGTCGGCCTGCGCGCCGAGCACGCTCAGGCGCCGGTCGAGCAGGAACGCCGGGATCGCGTTGATGCCGGCGTCGTGCGCCTGGGCGGTCGCGAGCGCGACCTCGTCCCCATACAGGTCTCCCTCGATCGCGCCGTCGGCGCCCTCGAGGCCGAGCTCCGCGGCGA
>JANOUB010000639.1:0-1508 GCA_031416615.1 Thermoleophilia bacterium | reverse complement strand
TTCCGCTCCACGATCCGGAGCTCGATGGGGTAGACCTCCTCCTCGATGAAGCGGCCGACCTGCCGCTTCAACTCGGCGACGTCGGCGGGAAGCTCAGGCACGATCACAGACGACCTCCAGGGGTTTGACCGTATGGTCAGGAATTGTGGCCGGGAGCCTATCCCACATCAAGCCTCAGCACCTCCCGCGCCACCCGGAGCCCACTCGCGAGCGCCCCGTCCATCAGCGCCCGGCTCGAGTCGTGGGTGTGCTCCCCGCACGCGTGGAACGGCCCCGCCGACGCCCACGCGGCGGGCACAGGCGCCGCGCAGGAATAGGCGGCGCCGACCCATGGGTCGTCGTCCCAGGTCGAGAGGACGACATCGTCGGGTGAGAGAGCGAGATCGGGGCGAAGTCGCCCGAGCGAGTCGAGCCAGGTCTCCGGCCCCTCCTGGACACGAAGGTGAGCGAGAGCCGGGGTCGAGCCGACGAACGCGGTGACGACCGGCTGGACGCCACGGTCTCCTGTTGCAGTCCAGCACCAGTAGCGCTCGGGCACCGAGAGAACGGCGCTTGGCGGCGCCTGACCCGCGAGCGGCACGAAGAGCTTGGCCGCGTTCCCGTACTCGACCGCGGCGTAGGCGGCGCGGAGCGACTCGGGTAGAGGGGGATCGAAGACGATCCGGTCGACCACGCTGGCAGGAAGAGCCAGCACGACGCGGTCGACCGCGACCTCCGAACCGCCTGCCCGGACGAGCACCGGGCCCTCACCCCAGGTCACGCGTTCGACCGGGCTCGAGAGATGCACCATCGCCCCGAGCTCGCGGGCGAGAGCCAGCGCGATGCTCTGGTTGCCGCCGGCGACGCTCGGGCAGACGTCGTCCGAATGCGCGGCGATCCTGGCGAGCTGTGATGCCTCTACGCGCTCGGCGGTTGCGGCGGTCGAGACCTCGAACCGCGCCCGCACAGCCTCGCGCGCGCCCGGGTCGAGCGGCAGGCGCTCGAGCAGCGCGGCGGCGGAGATCCCGGCCTCGACCCCGGGCAACGCTTCACGGATTGTCGCGACAGCGGCGCGGAGTGCGTCCGCGCAGACGCCAATCCCGCCGCGTGGCTCCCGGTCGCCGTACAGCATCCCTTTCTCCCACAGCCAGAGCTCGAAACGTTCGACGTAGCGATGGATCGTGTCGTTGGCGGGGAGGATGAATTCGGCGCCCATCTCGACGACCGCACCGTTTGCGAGCTCCCGTGACCACACTCTGCCGCCCACGCGGTCGCGCGCCTCCAGTACGACCACGTCGACGCCCGCCGCCGCAAGTGCGTCGGCGGCGGCCAGCCCCGCGAACCCTGCTCCGACGACGGCGACGCGCACGGCTAGCGTCAGCTACCTGTCAGGGCTTGCTCGAAGGCGGCGCGCTCGGCCTCGGTCAGCGGCCGGGAGCGCCCCGTCTTCTGGTCACGCGCCACCAGCACGGCCTCCGCCTCGGCAGACAGCTCGCCGTCTCGGGTGCGGATCTCCTCCCGCAGGGTGA
>JANOUB010000638.1:0-1922 GCA_031416615.1 Thermoleophilia bacterium | reverse complement strand
GGCGCCGCTACAATCCCTCGGCCCACGGGGGCGTAGTTCAGTTGGTTAGAACGCCGGCCTGTCACGCCGGAGGTCGCGGGTTCGAGTCCCGTCGCTCCCGCTCTTACTGTTGCCCGACAAATAGGCATGAACGGAGAAGCGCAGGAACGGCATACTCGGGCTCGATCGGCGGATGGGAAAATAGAAGTTGGTCAGGCTGCCATGGGTTGTGTTTGGAGGGTGACGTGGTGTCCGAGTGCTTCGAGTTGTCGGATGAGGCGTTGGGTTCGGAGTTCGGGGTTGAGTCGGGTGAAGTAGTCGCCGCCTGGGTCGTGGTAGACCTCGCCGGTTTGGAGCATGTGCCAGCTGGCGGCGAGGATGGTGTGGCAGACGGCGATGCTGGCGCGTCGGTGGCCGCGGCGGCCTTTGAGGCGTCGGTATTGGGCGGCGAGGTAGGTGTCGTTGCTGCGGGTGGCGGCGAGCGCGGCTTCGAGGAGGGCGGTGCGGAGCCACTTGGAGCCTTTGCGGGTGTGTGCGGAGCGGCGTTTGCCGGCCGACTCGTCGTGGCCTGGGCAGAGGCCGGCCCAGCTGACGAGATGCCCTGCGGTCGGGAAGACGGTCATGTCGGTGCCGATCTCGGCGATGATCACCTCAGCGGTCCGCTGTTTGACTCCCGGGATCGTGCACAACAGCCGAACCGCCGCCTCGAAAGGGGCGAGCTGGCTCTCGACCGCGTCGGAGAGCCGTTCGATCTGCGCGTCGAGGAAGTCGATGTGGGCGAGGATCGCCGAGACGACGAGCGCGTGCTCTGCGTCGAAGCGGCCCTCGAGCGCTTCCTGGAGCGCGGGAATCTTCTGCCGTAGCCTGCCCTTGGCCAGATCGGCCAGCACTGCCGGGTCGGTCGTGCCCTGACAGAGCGCGTCGAGCATCCTCCTGCCGGAGACGCCGAGGATGTCGGTAGCGACGCAGTCGAGCTTGATCCCGGTGTCCTCAAGGATCTTGTGCAGCCGGTTGGCCTCCCGTTGCCGCTCACCGATCTGCGCCTTGCGGTAGCGGGTCAGGTTCCGCAGCGTCCGGATCGGCTTGGGCGGCACGAAGCTTCGCTTCAGCAGCCCCGCCTCAAGCAGCTGGCAGAGCCAGGCAGCGTCCTGGACGTCGGTCTTGCGGCCGGGCACCTGCTTCACATGGCGTGCGTTGACGAGCAAACAGTCGAAATCGTCCTCCAGGATCGCCCAGACCGGCTTCCAGTAGACGCCAGTCGCTTCCATCGCAAGCTGCGTCACACCGTGCGCGGCTAACCAGTCATGCAGCGTCAACAGCCCCCGAACGGTCGTCGAGAACGTCTCCACCTGCTCAACACGCTTGCCTTCCGAGCCAGACACACGCACGCACGCCGTCACCGACTCTTTATGCACATCAAGCGCGCCGGGACGTTCAACGATCATCTCCACAACGAACCTCCTCGCTCAAAACAGCAACAGTGGACAGTCGCCGAGGAGCCTCAAAACAGACGAGTCTGATGGTCGTGCTCAAGGCAACAGTCCGGGGTTCCGGAGAGACTCCCACGCCAAGCTAATCACGGGCTCACAAGCACCAAGGAAAACGACGGCGGTCACAGGCGACCCAACCATCATCACCCATTTTCACCCGCCGAGGGTGCCCAGCCGGGCATGAAAGCTAATACAAGAAAAGAGGCCAGGCGCTACGCGCCCGGCCAACAGCGCCACGGTTCGACGAGCCGAAGCGCACCTAACAACGGCGGCGCCCACCCACTGACCTCGGGAGAAGGCCCACTCATCACGTCCGAGCAAAACCCGCTCGAACGCGACGAGCCTCGGGGCCAACCCCCGACTCGCCACAGGATCAGCGGGCGGGCACCTCAGTCACCAGTCAAATGAGAGCACGCTCGCGCAGGCGACGCGCCTATCCGTCGGTGGTGCGCC
>JANOUB010000637.1:0-1570 GCA_031416615.1 Thermoleophilia bacterium | reverse complement strand
GACCGAGTGGCGCCGCAGCTCGCGCAACTCCTGTCCCGTCGCGGCCATCACGTCCTGGCCCGCGATCTCGATCGCCCCGGCGGTCGGTTCGATCAGGCGGATCAGCGTCCGCACGAGCGTCGACTTGCCCGACCCGGAGAGACCCATCACGACGAAAACCTCACCCGGCCAGACCTCGAGCGAGACGTCGCGCACGGCTGCGACGCAACCGGTCTTGGCCCGCAGCTCGGAGCGCGACAGCTCCACGTCCGGCGTTCCGATGACGCGATCCGCCTTGGCACCGAAGATCTTCCAGACACCATTCGCCCGGATCACGGGTTCGACGCCAGCGGCATGCGGTGCCTGCACGGAGGTGACGTTGCCGGGATGAGGTTGAGGCTGGGTGCTCATGGGGGGCTCGGCTCGTGGATCATCGTCGTCTGGCCACCTCGACGCAACCCCGACCGCGAGTCAGGGGCGCGCGCGCGAGGAAACGCTCGCTCAGGTCCATTGCCACAAACCGCTCTCCGGGGTGCGGAGCAGTGCCAGGCCGATGGCTCGAGCGTGCTTGCGCGAATGCTCGTCGAGGAACGCGGCCGGTGACTTGCCGTCCGTGCGCGCGAGCACGAGGCAACCGGTGTGGGCCGTCACGTCGGCGTCGTCGCCCGCGAAGCGCTCGCCGGCGGCGGCGGCATACCCGCGGACGAATCCGTCTGCGAGGGCACGCAGTTCCACTCGGAGCTCCGGCCACTGCACCGCCGAAAGCACGACGAACGAGAGGAAGAAGCCGAGATCGAAGACCGGGTTGCCGTAGTGCGCGACCTCGAAGTCGAGCGCCCAGTTGCGATCTGGCCCGACGAGGATGTTCTTCAGCGCGAAGTCGCCGTCGACGAAGCAGCGGCGAGACCGGAGTTCCTCGAGTCGAGGAGCAATATCGGCAGCCGCCTTCGGCAGCCGCTTGCTGACCGTCTCGTAGAAGGGGCTCAGACGCTGCTGCTCGAACGACTCGAAGTCGTCGAACGCCGCGGCCACCTCGGGGTCTCCCGCTGTCCGCGCATGCCAGATGCCGAGCGTCTCGCCGGCCCACTCGCCCACCTCAGCGTGCGCTCGCCCCGCCGCGACCTCGCTCTGCCAGTTGAGCGCGTCGTCCGGCAGCAGCTCCATCACGAGGACGTGCGCGGACGGGTCGTTGTCCAGCACCCGCGGTACCCGTCCGGGCGTGAGCCGGCCGCAGAGGCGCATCGCGGTCGCCTCGAGTTCTGTCCGCTCCTGCTTCGCCCGCCAGTCGTCGTTCACCTTGAGGCGGGGGAGCGCCTGCTTGACGACGAATGCGGCTCCGGTCGAGGGAACCCGAGCCGAGATGACCGTCGCGGACACCCCGCCCGTGAGCTCTGCCAGTTCGATCGGCTCGCCGGCAGGGGCGAGGCCACGCCCGACGAGATAGCCGGGCGCGCTCTGGAGCGTGAGCTCGAACATCGCCCGGGAAGCTACCGGTCGGCAGAATCGACGGATGCACGACTTGACGCTCGACTCCGACGGCACGGCCCGCTGCGGCTGGTGCGGCGACGACCCGCTCTACCGCGCCTATCAC
>JANOUB010000636.1:0-11411 GCA_031416615.1 Thermoleophilia bacterium | reverse complement strand
CGCCACTCGAGTCTCGGCATGCTGACACCGATCGAATATGAATTGAAGAACTTCAACACCACAACCCAGGCGGCCTGAGCCAAGAAACGCGACTCCACTAAACCCGGGGTACTACGAAGTCTCCGCGAAACCCGGGATGGCTCGCCATCAAACCCACGTAGACAGAACCGCGCCCCGCCCGACAACCCGATTCCCCCCAAACCACGCCACCCCAACCACTTCAAGAACGAAAACTTCCGTCTAGGAGCCGCTGCGGTCGCGGAGGAAGGTGAAGATCTCCGTGTGATCGCCGCCCGGCGCGTGTGCCTCCATCGCGTCCCACAGCACCCGCACGGTCGTGCCGAGGTCGTTCGCGGTGCCCGCGGCGGCGGCTGCCTCGGCGAACAGGCGGACGTCCTTCGCCATCAGGCTGGTGCCGAAGCCCGAGTCGAACGTACCGGTCAGCACCCTCTTCACGTACTTGTCCGCCGACGCATGGCTGCGACCGGTCGAGACGTTCACGACGTCGAGGACGGTCCTCATGTCGAGACCCTGGGAGACCCCGAACAACAGCGCCTCGGCGGTGGCGGCGGTCGCGGTCGCCGAGAGGAAGTTGTTGAGCAGCTTCAGAGCCTGGCCCTGCCCCGCGTCGGTACCGACATGAAAGACGTGTTGTGCCATCGCCTCGAGCGCAGGACGGATCGACTCCAGCAGCTCGGCCGGCCCGGCCCACATCACAGAGATGGTCGCGTCGACCGCTCCGCTCCGCCCGCCCGAGACAGGGGCGTCGACATAGGCCAACCCCGCCTCGCGCGCGAGGCGGGATGCCTTCCGCGCCGCCTCGATCCCCACGGTCGACAGGTCGACCACGGTTCGAGTGACGCGACCGGGAGTGCCGGCCATCTCCGCCAGCACGTCCAGCACGACCGCGCCGTCGGGGAGGCTGAGGAATACCGTCCCGGCCTCCGCCACCACGTCGGCGAGCGAGCGAGCGGCGTGCGCGCCGGCCGGGGCCCGGGCCGCGCTGCCGGCCTTGTCGAACACGACGAGCTCGGCTCCCGAGCGGGCAAGATTCGCCGCCATCGGCCCGCCCATGTTGCCGAGGCCGACGAAACCGTACTTCAGCGGCGCCGTCATGCCGTCTCGTCGGGGTCGATTCCCTCGTCGGCCAGCACTTCGCGGGCAAGACGGAATGCCTCCACCCCGGCGGGGATCCCGCAGTAGACGGTGATCTGGAGCAGCACCTCCTTCAGCTCGTCCAACGTGCACCCGGTTTGCAGAGCGCCTCTGAAATGGAGCTTGAACTCGTGCGGGCGGTTGAGCGCCGACAGCATGGCGAGATTGAGCATGCTGCGTGTCTTGCGCTCCAGCACGCCTCGGGCCCAGGTGCCACCCCAGCAGAACTCGGTCGCGAGCTCCTGGAACTCCCGGTTGAAGCTGTCCGCACCGGCGAGCGCCTGCTCTACGTACTCCTCGCCGAGCACCTCTCGCCTGACCGCGAGCCCCGCCTCGAAGCGTTCCTGCGACATGCGTCCTCCCGTCGTCGTGTTCCCTGTGGGGGCACTCTAGTGCGTCGTGTCCGAACGGTTCACCGGGTTCCTTCGACGTACAGCGTCGGGCGGCCGGCTCGACCTGGTTCGACCTCGAGCTCAATCGCCGACGACCAGCCTCCAGTCGAAATACTGAGCCCAGCGAGAGCCCCCAACGGGCAAGTCACGCTGCGTTGTTCCGAGCAGTGGATCCTACGAGAAGAGGCGCTCTCCGGCCGGATCGAGTAGCGGCTGTTCGCAGACGACGGCGGGGCGGCGCTCCCCGAGGATGCCGATCGTCAGCTCCGTGCCCACCGCGGCATGCTCGACCGGAAGGTACGCGAGGGCGATCGACCGCTCGATCGTGTGCCCGTAGCCGCCGGAGGAGACATAGGCAACAGGACGCTCGCCGTCCGCGTAGACGGGCTCGAGCCCGTGGGCGTCGACGCCGTCGACATCGACCACGAGGCACGAGAGCGTGTGCGTGGAGCCCTGCTCGCGCTCTTGCAGGAGCGCGTCACGGCCGATGAAGTCGCCCTTGTCGAGCGCGACGAAGCGCTCGAGCCCCGCCTGCAGCGGCGACCAGTCGGCGGACAGGTCCGCGCCCCACAGCCGGTAGCACTTCTCGAATCGCATCGATTCGAGCGCCCGGTAGCCGAAGTCGGCGAGGCCGAGATCCTCGCCGGCATCGAAGAGCAGGTCGTACAGGGTCCGCTGCGCCTCGATCGGGTGGTGTAACTCCCAGCCGAGCTCACCCACGTATGACACGCGCACCGCGAGCATGCGTGCGCGTCCGACCTCGACGTAGCGCGCGCGGAAGAAGGGGAACCCCTCGTTGGAGAAGTCGTCGCGCGAGACCAGCTGCATCAGTTTGCGTGACTGCGGCCCGGCGATCGTGAGCACGCCGTAGCGCGGAGTGACGTTGTCGATCTGCACCGACCCGTCTCCCGGGGAGTGGCGCTCGATCCAGGCCAGGTCGTGCGTCTCGGTCGCTGCCGCCGAGACCACGTAGTAGCGGCCAGGCTCGAGGAGCGCGACGGTGACGTCGGTCTCGACGCCTCCCTTTGGGGTGCACATCTGCGTCAGCGCCATCTTCCCCACCTCGGTTGGCAGCCGGTTCGCGCAGAGCCGGTTGAGCAGCGCCTCGGCGCCTTCGCCGCTGACGACGAACTTTGCAAAGCTCGTCTGGTCGAGCACGCCGACACCGGCGCGCACCGCACGGCACTCCTCTCCGACGGCGGCGAACCAGTTGCCGCGCCCGAACGAGTACTCGTCGCGGGCGAGACCGGACGTCGCGAACCAGAGAGGGCGCTCCCATCCGGAGCGCGCGCCCATCACGGCCCCTTTGGCGACGAGGCGGTCGTAGAGCGGGTCGGTCTTGAGCGGGCGTCCGGCCGGCCGCTCCTCCTCCGGAAAGTGGATCTTGTACTCGTCCTCGAACACCTCGGACGCGCGCTGCACGACGTACGATGTCGATCGCGCGTAGTCGCCGAAACGCCGTACGTCGAGTTCCCACATGTTGTCGCTCGCCTGGCCGTCCACGATCCACTCGGCGGCGTACTTGCCGGCACCGCCGCCGAACACGATCCCGAAGATCGAGAAGCCTGCGAGCACGTGCAGCCCCGGCTGCCCCGGCACGGGGCCCATCAGGCATCGGCCGTCGGGCGTGTATCCGTCGGGCCCGTTGATCACCGTCTTGATTCCCACCTCGCCGAAGCGGGGAATGCGCTCGGCAGCCGCGACGAGACAGTCCTCGATCTGCTCGAGGTTCGGCGGCAGAAGCTGGCCGTGGAAGCCCTCGGGGATCCCATCTAGCGCCCAGGTGAGCGGGTTGCGCTCGAACGGTCCGATGATCAGGCCGCCGCCCTCCTGGCGCGCGTAGAACGAGTTGTCCGGGTCGCGGAAGACCGGCAGCTCGACCGTGCGCGACTCGATCTCGGGCATCGGGTCTGTCATCAGGTAGTGGTGCTGCAGCGGGACGATCGGCAACTCGATGCCGGCGAGCCGTCCTACCTCGCGGGACCACTGGCCCGCTGCGATCACGACGTGCTCGGCCCGAATGTCGCCCGCGGGGGTCGACACACTCCAGCTGCCGCGCTCGCGGACGAGCTGCGTCACTCGGGTGTGAAGCAGGATGGTGGCGCCGCGGTCGACGGCGCCTTTCGCGAGCGCGTTCGTCAGGCTCGTCGGATCGATGTGCCCGTCGGTCGGAAGGTAGGCGGCGGCGAGGACGCCGTCGGGTCGCGCGAGCGGGAACAGCTCGAGCGCACGCTCGGGCGAGACGATCTCGAACGGCACGCCTACGTTCTCGGCGATCCCCCTCACGTGCTCGAACTGGTGCAACCGGTCGCGGGTCGTTCCGATGCGAACGCTGCCGCACTGGTGGAAGTCGACCGGGAGTCCTGTCTCCCGCTCGAGCGCTCCGTACAGCTCGACCGATGTCCGGAGTAGCTGCATCAGGTTGATGCTCTGGATGAACTGCGTGCAGAGGCCGGCGGCGTGCCACGTGGATCCGCTCGTGAGCTCGTTCGCCTCCACGAGCGCGACGTCGCTCCAGCCGAGCCTCGAGAGGTGGTAGAGGGTGGAGACGCCTCCGATGCCGCCGCCCACGACGACGACGCGTGCCTCGGCGATCACGGGCGTCCGTCGTCGGTGCGCGCGGCGACGATGTCGTGGAAGCTCCGCCAGGCCCGACGTATGATCTCGACCGCCTCGGCGGGTTCTCCTCGTTCGAGCGCTGCGATCAGGTCATGGCGGTACGAGCGCCCGACCTCGACGATCGATTCCTGGTACCAGAGGTAGAGGACGCGGTCGAAGCGTGGGCCGATCGATGACAGCGCCCGGTGAAACTCGGCGTTGCCGGTCGCCGCATAGACGATCCTGTGCAGGGCGTGGATACCGGCTAGCGCCTCGATCAGCTCGCCGGACGAGGCGTGCGCCGTCGCGCGGTCGAGCGCGGCGCGCATGGCGCCGACATCCTCCGCGTCGAGCGTCGGGACGCCGAGCTCGTAGGCGCGCACCATCAGCACCTCCATCACCTCGAGGACGTCGAGCGCGGTGCG
This sequence comes from Thermoleophilia bacterium, assembly GCA_031416615.1. Classification (GTDB taxonomy): domain Bacteria; phylum Actinomycetota; class Thermoleophilia; order Gaiellales; family Gaiellaceae; genus Gaiella. The sequence goes on along the minus strand of JANOUB010000636.1, from coordinate 6,841 downwards.
CCTCGTGAGCGGCGCGACGCGGTGCGCACGGCGCGGCAACTCCTCGACGAGCCCGTCGGCGACAAGGCGCTTGACGGCCTCGCGCACCGGCATCGCGCTGAGACCGAACGTCGTCGCAAGGTCGTCGATCACGAGCGGAGCGCCCGGAGCGAGACTGCCCGAGACGATCGCCTCACGGAGGCTGACGAAGGCCTGGTCGCGCAAATAGCTGGGATGGATTGGGGTTAACCGAGTTATGGTTGAAATCTTCCTCGCGATCGTGTAGACATCTTCATATCTGAGATCTAAGATCGAATCAAGGAGAACACGCGCGCCGGTGTCCGAGCTGCACTACTTCGATCCCTCCGCCTGGCGCCTCGTCCCGGGCCGGACGGTGCACGTCGTCATCGACGACCAGAACGACTTCCTGCACCCCGACGGGTGGTATGCCACGCATGACATCGACATCGAGCACATGCGGCGCGTTATCGAGCCGACGAAAGCTCTCAACGAGGAGTGCCGCCGCCGCGGCCTCCCGATCGTGTGGACGCGGCACGGCACGCGCGGCGTCGGCGACGGCGGCCCGTTCATGGCGAAGCGGGTGCTCCTGCGCGAGGGCGGGCTTCGTACCGGCACGTGGGGCTACGAGATCCTCGACGAGCTCGACGCCCGCCCGGAGGACTGGCTGGTCGAGAAGACCCGCCTGTCGGCGTTCTTCCAGACCAACCTGGAGCAGATCCTGCGGGCGCTCGGCGCGGACACGGTGATCCTCACAGGCGTGCTCACGAACCAGTGCGTCGGAGCGACGTGCAAGGACGCGCTCTTCCGCGACTTCAAGCCAGTCGTGGTGGAGGAGTGCGTCGGCACGGCGACGCCCCACCTCCACGATCCCGCCATCGAGATGATAGGCGTCGGGTGGGGACAGGTGAACACGCTCGAGCAGACGCTCGAGGAGCTCCGCACCTTCCCGCTCGCCAGCGACTAGAGAAAGGAGAGGACATTGGGCACGATTGGCTCCCAGTTCCTGGCGCAGGACTTCGAGGAGTGTGTCGCGTCGGTGCAGAAGGCGGAGGACGCGGGCTACAGCCACGCCTGGTTCGTCGACTCGCAGCTCCTCTGGCAGGACTGCTTCGTCTACATGACCCACGCGCTCGCAGCAACCCAGCGGATCGTTATCGGCACGGCGGTGACGAACCCGTACACGCGTCACGTCACGGCCACCGCGAGCATGTTCACGACCCTCGCCGGGCTCCATCCGGGGCGCCTCGCGCTCGGCATCGGGCGCGGTGACAGCTCGGTGCGGACGATGGGCCTGAACCCTGTCAAGACGTCCGTGCTGGAGGAGTCGGTCGTGCTGCTGCGCGAGCTGATGGCAGGCCGGCACGTGACGATCAACGACGCCGACGTGTACCTGCGCTGGCTCGACCGCGACCCGGCGATCCCGATCATGATGCCCGCGACAGGGCCGAAGAACCTGCGGCTGGCCGGCGCGCTGGCCGACCGCGTAATGCTCTACGTCGGCGTCAACGAGACCTCCGTGCGCTGGGCGATCGACCACGTTCGGGCGGGCGCCGAGGAGGCAGGGCGCGACCCGGACGCCGTCAAGCTGTCACTCCTCACCGCCATGTGGGTGAGCGACGACCAGGAGGAGGCGTGGGACCGCTGCCGATGGGCGCCGGCGGCGTGCGCAAACCATATCGCCGACACGATGCGGCGCAACAAGGCCCACGGCATGCCCGAGACGATGACGCGACTACCGCAGAGCCGTGACGGCTACGACTACTACGCGGGCCATCTCTCGTCGGATGCCGATCACACGGCGTTCCTGACCGGCGAACTCATCGACGACTTCGGGATCGCGGGCTCCGCCGACAAGGTGCGCACCAAGGTGCAGGAGCTTTTCGGCCTCGGCATCGACGAGGTCTCGTGCGCCTACCAGAACGGAAACTTCGACCAGATGGACACCGTTGGCCGCGAGATCATCTCCGCCGTCGCGACCACGACAGCCTAGGAGGAGGACAGAGGGATGAAGCGCATTGGGGTCGACGTCGGCGGCACGTTCACTGACCTGATCCTCGTCGATGAAGAGTCGGGTCGGATCACCGTCGACAAGGTCCCCTCCACTCCAGACGACCCCGCCCGCGGCGTCGTCGACGGCATCCGCCAACTCTGCGAAAAGGCGGACGTCGACCTCTCCCAGATCGACAACCTCCTGCACGGCACGACGGTGGCGACGAACATCGCGCTCACCCACACGGGAGCCGAGGTCGGAATGATCACGACGGAGGGCATGCGTGACATCCTCCATATCGCCCGTCACAAGAAGCCGCTCAACTTCTCGCTCCAGCAGGAGCTGCCCTGGCAGTCACGGCCGCTCATCAAGCGCCGCCACCGGCTGACGGTGAAGGAGCGGGTGACGGTGCCGCACGGCGACATACTCGATCCGCTCGACGACGACGAGGTGCGCGAGCGCGTCCGCGAGCTCCGGGCCGCGGGAGTGGAGGCTGTCGCGGTGTGCTTCCTGCACAGCTATCTCAACCCGATCCACGAGCAGCGCGTAAAGGAGATCCTGCTCGAGGAGTTCCCGGAGGCCTACCTCTCAGTCTCGAACGAGGTGTTGCCGCTCTACCGGGAGTTCGAGCGTTTCTCGACCGTCGCTCTCAACGCCTACGTCGGGCCAAAGGTGTCACGCTACGTGGCGCGCTTCGACGACGCGATGCGGGAGGCGGGCTTCCGCCACGGCGTGCAACTGATGCAGTCCTCGGGCGGCATGGCGACGGTGGAATCGGCGGCGCAGCGGCCCGTCAACCTGCTCCTGTCCGGCCCTGTGGCAGGGCTGATCGGCGGTATCTGGGCGGGCCGGATGGCGGGCTTCGACAACGTGGTCACGCTCGACATCGGCGGCACCTCGGCCGATATCGGCGTCGCCGCCGGAGGCCAGCTGCGCATGCGTCACCTGCTCGACACGAAGATCGGCGACTATCAGGCGATGGTGCCGATGGTCGACATCGACACGATCGGCGCCGGGGGCGGCTCGATCGCGTACGTCGACCAGGGCGGCGTGTTCCGCGTCGGCCCCCAGTCGGCCGGTGCCGACCCGGGCCCGGCGTGCTACGGGCGCGGCGGCATGCTGCCGACCTCGACGGACGCGCAGCTCGTGCTGGGCCGCCTCCGCTCCGACCGGGGGCTCCTCGGCGGGGCGATGGGGCTGAACCGCGACCTCGCCGAGCAGGCAGTGAGGGCTATCGCGGACGAGCTCGGGATGACGGTCGAGGAGGCGGCGCTCGGCGCCCTTCAGATCCAGAAGTACGGGATGACCCAGGCGATCGAGCTCAACTCGGTGCGGCGCGGCTACGACCCGCGCGAATTCACGCTCGTCGCCGCCGGTGGCGCGGGGCCGCTGTTCGCGTGCGATATCGCGCTCGAGCTCGAGATCGCGCGTGTGCTCGTGCCACCGCACCCGGGTATCCTCGCTGCGACGGGGCTGCTCGCAACCGACCTCCGGCACGAGTTCGTCGCCACCGAGCGCCACGCGCTCAAGAGCCTCGACGAAGTACGACTGTCGGCGCGCTTCGACGAGCTCGTTGCGCAGGCCGTAGCCCAGCTCGACGCCGACGCCGTCCCGGATGACCGCCGCCTCGTGCGACGACTCGCCGATTGCCGCTATGCCGGGCAGGGGTACGAGGTGCGCACGCAGGTGCCTGCCGGGGCGGTAGACAACGCGTGGGTGGATGAGCTGAAGGAGCTCTTCCACGCCGCGCACGAGCTCGAGTACGGCCACCGCTTCGACGCGGCAATCGAGATCATCAATATCCGCGCCGTCGGCATCGGGCGCGTGGACGAGCTGCAGCCCGTGCCCGTCGCAGTCGGCGGCGGCGACCCCTCCGGGGCAGTGACGCAGGAGCGCGACGTCGTTTTCGAGGTCGAGGGCAGGGCCGAACGGCACCTCACCCCCTTCTACGAGCGCGAACTGCTGCGCGCGGGCGACCGGCTCGTGGGCCCGGCGATCGTCGAGCAGTACGACACGACGACGGTGATCCCGCCGGGCCTCGAGGCCGAGATCGATTGTCACGGCAACATCGTGATCGACTGCACCACCCGTCCCCGCGCCGAGGCCGGCCGCGGCGCCGGGCTCTCGACGCCGATCCTCATGCGCGTTATCGGCGGTGCGTTCGCCTCGATCGCGAAGGAGATGGCGGGGGTGCTCTACCGCATGTCGTACTCCTCGATCATCCGCGAGTCCGAGGACCTCGGCGCCGGCGTCTTCGATCGTCACGGGAACAACCTGGCCGAGTCGGACTCGACTCCGATGTTCATGGGCGCGATGCCGAAGATCGTGAAGAACGTGATCAGGATCCTCGGCGACGATATCCACGACGGGGACGTGATCCTGCACAACGACCCCTACGCCGGCGCCACGCACTCGCCAGACGTCGCGATCGTGATCCCGATCTTTCTCGAGGGCGAGATCGTCGGCTTTTCGGGCGCCTCGGCGCACGTGCTCGACATCGGCGGCGCCTACCCCGGACTGGCGATCGACCTCGTCGACAACTGGTCGGAGGGAAACATCTACCGGGCCGTCAAGCTGCAGGAGAAGGGTGTCTGGCAGCCGGGCCTGTGGAGACACATCCTCGAGAACGTCCGCACGCCGAGCTTCAACAACGGCGACATCCAGGCGATGATCGCCGCCTGCGAGCTGGCGCGGAAACGCTACTCCGAGCTGCTCGGCCGCTACGGTGAGGATACGGTGCTCGGGGTCGCGCAGGCCTGGCTCGAGTACTCCGAGACGATGCTGCGGCAGGAGATCGCGAAGGTTCCTGACGGCCGCTACGAGACCGAGGCCGGCTGGCTCGACGACGACGGGCGCACACGCGGCGTGAAGCTCCCGGTCAAAGTCGCGGTCGTGATCGAGGGCGACGAGATCACGTTCGACCTCACCGGATCGAGCGACGAGGTGCCGACGGGCTACAACTGCCCGTACGAGGGCACGACAGTCTCCGCGATGACGTTCATCACGCGGATGATCTTCCTCGACGAGGCGACCTACCCCGTGTTCGTCCCCCAGAACGAAGGGATGCTGAAGCCGGTCAACGTGATCGCGCCGAAGGGCTCGATCTTCAACCCCAACTATCCGCGCGCGTGTTTCGCACGGTTCTGCCAGGTACAGCGGGCGGTCGACCTCGCGCTACGCGCGCTCGCGCCGGTCATCCCCGACAAGATCACCGCGGGAAACTCGGCCCATCTCGGCTTCCTCGCCTACTCGGGCTTCAACGAGGAGGAGGGCGAGTACTGGGTCTACCTCGAGGTCGACGAGGGGTCGTACGGTGGCCGCCCGGGACGCGACGGGCTCGACTCCGTCGACTGCCTGATCGCCAACACGCGCAACAACCCGATCGAGGAGCTCGAATGGCGCTTCCCGATGCGGACAGAGCGCTACGAACTCCGCGACGACCCGTGTGCCGCCGGCAAGTGGCGCGGCGGCATCGGCATGGTGCGGGTGAACCGGTTCCTCGTCGACACGATCGTCTCGTGCGAGGGCGACCGCTATGAATCCGACCCGCCGTGGGGCATCTTCGGCGGCCACGAGGGCACGCTCGCGTACGGAAAGGTGACAGGCCCCGACGGGACAGTCGAGTTCTGGCCGGCGAAGTTCACCGGCAAGACGCTGCTCGCAGGATCCACGATCGAGCTCGCAGTGCCGAATTCGGGCGGCTACGGCGACCCGCTCGAGCGCGACCCAGCCGCGGTGCTCTCCGACGTACTCGACGGCTTCACGACAACCGAACTCGCCGCGCGCGACTATGGCGTTGTGCTCGATCCCGACGCACAGACGCTCAACCCCGAAGCGACCGCGCAGCTTCGCGCGGAGCGATCACGACCGGCCATCACTGCCTGAGGACCCCATTCCGGGAAGGACGAAGGGAGACACGCATGTCAAAGAGCAACGAGGTCGTCGAGGCGCTCGCCAAGATCTTCGACGCCGACACCGGTATCTACCAGCAGCGCGGGTTCCAACGGCGCATCGGCTTCGGTAGCCGGCCCGCACTCGTTCACATCGACCTCGCGAATGCCTGGACCCGGCCCGGCCATGCGTTCTCGTGCGACGGGATGGACACCATCATCCCGGCCGTCCAGCGCCTCAACGCGGCCGGTCGGGCGAAAGGGATCCCGATCGTCTATACGACGACGGCGTACACGAACACCGAGGGAAAGAATGGCGACACGGGGCTCTGGCGCTACAAGATCCCGGACGAGCTGCTCCACGTCGACGAGCCCGCAGTACAGATCGACGACCGCATCGCCCCGGCGCCCGACGACCTCGTGCTCGTGAAGAAGCGCGCGAGCGGGTTCCACGGCACGAACCTCTCCAGCCATCTCAACTCGCACGGCGTCGACACGGTGATCCTCACGGGCGTGACGATGGCGGGCTGCGTCCGCCACACCTGCGAGGACGCGATCGCCGAGGGCTTCCGTCCGATCGTTGTCCGCGACGCAGTCGGTGACCGCGTGCCCGGTGTGGTGGAGTGGAACCTGTTCGACATCGACGCGAAGTTCGGCGACGTCGAGCCGCTCGAACGGGTGCTCGAGTACCTGGACGGCATCGCGCCCTTCGAGAGCCGCGTCGATGCGCAGGTCGGCTCGGCGTAGCCCTACGGGACCGGTGAGTCGAGCTGCGCGAACGCCCGCTCGAAGGCCTCGTCGGCCTGCGCGCCGAGCACGATCAGGCGCCGGTCGAGCAGGAACGCCGGGATCGCGTTGATGCCGGCGTCGTGCGCCTGGGCGGTCGCGAGCGCGACCTCGTCCCCATACAGGTCTCCCTCGATCGCGCCGTCGGCGCCCTCGAGGCCGAGCTCCGCGGCGA
>JANOUB010000635.1:0-3003 GCA_031416615.1 Thermoleophilia bacterium | reverse complement strand
AGGCACGTGGAGTCCGCGCCACCCGAGACGAGACATGCGACGCCGCCACCCGGCTCCACCAGTTCGTGGACGCGGATGAATGCCTCGATCCGTGCTGTCAGGAGCATGGCCACACGCCTAGTGTGACGGAAGCGCCGGTGGCCCCCCTGCTGCGCGCGTCGCCGGGACGGGCGAGGCTTCCCCTCGCTGACGCGAGGTGGCGCCTCGCCCCTACGGGAACTTCTCGAGGGTTGCTGCGTCGACGACCCGGTCGGCCGGCGGGAGCTCGAGATCGAGCGGCACGCCGTAGTCGTAGAGCTCGACGACGAGTGACGCCTTGACCTGCTCCCCGGAATCCGGGTCCTTTTCGTCCAGGTCGATCGAGAGCTTCCGCACCCTTTGCTCGCCGTCGACCCAGATCTCGAGCGGGAGCTTGTTCAATCCAGCCTGCTTGGCAGTTTCGCCAAGTCCCCCGAAGCTCCGGCGCTGATCGGCGGGGACCAGCTGCTCGAGCTTCTTGGCGTCGAGCGTCGCCCGATAGCGGGTCGTCTCGACACCGCGGACCTCTTCGTTGCCGACCGTCTCGATCGAGCCGGAGACGCCCTTCAGGAAACCGAAGACGTCACGGGGATCGGTGCCGGCGAACGAGCCGAACTGGCTCAGCTGGCCCGCGTCCGCGCTGGACAACTCCTTGGCGTCGCCCTTGATCCACGACTTGCCCGCGGGCAGGGTTTTGGCGATCGGCGGGAAGCGGATGTAGGCCGTGTCACCGTCCTGGATCACCTCGAGCTTCCAGTCGGCCAGATTCCCGAAATCACCCTTGAACAGTTCCCCGAGGCCCGGCCCGAAGCTCTTGAACAACTCGGCGAGGGATGACAGGTCGATCGTCAGCTGCGCGCGGCTGGCGGGGGTGTCGAACCCTCCCTCGGCGGTGAACGAGAGGTCCTCGTCGGCGCCGGGAACCGTCACGTCGAGCGTGACCGCGAACCGGGCCGTGTCGGTCGCGGCGCTCTTTTGCGCAACCTGCGTGAGATTCGTCAGCGCGGGTGCACCCGCGTTCGAGCCACCGCAGCCTGCGGCCACGACAGCAAGGAGAGCCACAAGGGCCGCGAGAATAGCGTGCGGTCGCCGCATCGTCATCCGAAGTATGCATCGGCGCGGAGCGGCTGCGCCTCAGCCACCGATCGGGGTACCTGGGTCCAGATCGGAGAACTCAGGCGCGGTGGCCCAGGCGCGGAGCGTGTCGATGGCCAACTCGACACTCTCTCGCCCGAGCCGGTAGGGAGTCGCGTGCGGCACATGCTCGATGCGCCTCGCCGGGAAGCTGCCGTCGGCGGCGTCGAGCACATAGCGGAGGGGCAGGGCATGACTGACTGCGAGAACGGTCTCCTCGGGACGTCCGAGCAGCGCCGCGAGGCCGTCGGCGAACCGCACCGCGGCGCCTACGCGACTTTCGCCCCCGCCCGGGCAGACGGCGTCGGGGTCGTGCTCCCAGGCCCAGGTGCGATACGCGGCCAGGGAGCCGCCCTCGAAGGAGCCAAATCCGATCTCGTCGAGCAACGGTTCGATCACGGTCGGAAGCGCCCGGCCGGCGAGCACCAGGGCGAGCGTCTCCTGCGTGCGCGAAAGACGTGAGCTGACGCCGAGGTCGATCGACTCGGCGGCGAGCAGGCGGCCCAGTGAGCGCGCCTCCTCGATGCCCGCCGCAGAGAGGCCACCGCCCGGGGGAACGGCGCTGACGATGTCTCCGACGTTCGATGCGGCGTGGGCATGGCGCGTCAGGATAAGAGCCTCTAACACAATGACCACGCGCTGGCTGGGCGTGATGGGCGAGTGCGATGCGAGGACGCAGGGAGCCCGAATAGCAGAGCTATTCGGGCGACCGAGGACGAAGCAGCGCGCCGCCCAGCGCGTCCAGACGGCCCGTGCTTCTTTGTGTTAGAGGCTCCAAGAGCCTTCACAGCAGCACGGAGCGGTAGTCGAGAACGTGGCGCATGCCGACCGACTCGTAGAGCCTGATCGCAGCGGCGTTCTCCGCCCGCACGAAGAGACAGACGGCCGGTGTGTCGGCGAGCAGCAACCGGATCAGATCGCGGAGCGCTCGGGTTGCGTAGCCCTGGCGACGGGCGGGCGGATCGGTCCACACCTGCTGGAGCTGCACTGCTTGCGGCGTCCAGGCGGAAGCCTCGGCCTTGAACCTGATCACCCCGTCCTCGGCCCACAGCCACGAGCGCCCCTCCTCGACCTGGACCCGGGTGCGCCAGCGGAAGCCACTGGGATCACGTCGCAGGGGGTCAACAGCGAGCTCCTCGTAGTGGGCTGCCGCACACGTGGGAACGAGGAGGTCGAGGTCTCCCGCGGTCGCGGGCCGCAGGCCGGTGCCACCCTGCTGCGGCGGCTCGGTGATCGCGTACACGGGTTGCCCCGGGCGGTCGAGCCGGGCTCGCGGCAGCTTCTTGCGGGCCGCGTCCCACAACTCGGAGACGGCACCCGCCTCGCCAATCAGCATCCGTGCTCCTGACTTTGCAGCCAGGTCGGCGAAGGCCTGGCAGTCCGGTCCGGACGGCACCAGGTTGCTGCCGAGATGGCACAGCGCGGTCACCTTGCCATCCGCGTCGGAGAGTGCGGCGAAGCGTCCCTGCCGGCGGCGAGTGACATCCTCCAGGAAGACGCGCTCGATCGGCGCCTCCGCGCAAAAGCGGAGGATTTGCTCTGTCGTCGGCTCGATCAGTTTCGCGCCCATCGAAGAGGACTCTAAGCCTGGATCCACCGTTGTGCGCGGGCGTTGCATCTCCGTACCGAAGGGCCTCGAGGACGCTCCCCGCCCGGGTGGGCTCCGTTTCTTCCCTGTCGGGCGGTCTCACTTGGACGGTGCGCTCCGCGCGGGGAAGGGATCATCCAGGCCGGTGGCCTGGATGATCTGCACTTTCTCTGCTCTTCCTCTGCTGGAAAGCCTTAGGCTTTCCAGCATGCCTATTCACGTTCGTGCCAACCCCGGCGACTACGCCGAAACCTGCCTCCTTC
>JANOUB010000634.1:0-2319 GCA_031416615.1 Thermoleophilia bacterium | reverse complement strand
ATCCGCGACGACGACGTGGCTACGCTCAAGGCGGAGGTGGAGGCCAAGCTCCTTGTGGCCAGCCCGAAGTACCTCGAGCGGTACCGGTGACCTGAGCCGTGCGCCGCCGGATCTACCTGATGCGCCACGGCGCGGTCGCGTACTTCGACGGGTCGGGCCGCCCCGTGCCGCCCGACACGGTGCCGCTGACCGAGGAAGGCCGCGCCCAGGCGGAAGCGGCGCGCGACCTACTCGAGGGGATCGCGCTCGACCGCGTGATCGCGAGCGGCCTGCCGCGCACGATGGAGACCGCGGCGCTCGTCGCCCCCGGTCACGCCGTCGAGGAGTGGCCGGAGCTGCGGGAGATCCGCGGCGAGCGGCTCTCGTCCATCCCGGCAAAAGAGCTCGAGGACGCTTTCGTGAACGCGTTCCGGGGCATTGTGCCGAACGAGAAGCGGTTCCTCGGCGGCGAGACGATCGGCGAGCTGTTCGACCGCGTCATCCCGGCGCTCGACCGACTGCTCGCCGACGACACCTGGGACACCGTGCTGCTCGTCCTCCACGGTGCCGTCAATCGAGCGATTCTCTCCCATGCTCTCACCGGAAGGCGGATGTTCCTCGGTCACTTCGAGCAGGCACCGGGGTGCGTGAACATCCTTGACGTTGGCGACGAGTGGATCGTCCGCGCGGTGAACGTGAGCCCGCCCGACCTCGCGCACCGGGCGACCCGCATGACAACGATGGAGGGGTACTGGGAGAGCTTCAAGGCCCAACCCGAGACGCGAGGTTGAGCCAGAAGACGGCGACGGGGCCGGCTCTGCCGGCCCCGTCGGTCTGTCGTGAATTGTCGCCTAGAAGGTGAGCACTACGTGCCCGCCGTCTCGCACTTGGTCGCGGAGACAGGCGTGAATGTCCCGTCCGTGAACTTCGCGAGAATGTTGCACTTGATCGGGAACTGGTTCGTTGTGCCTGTCCTCTGCTTGATCCCGGGGAGCAGGAACGGGTTCGTCTCGTTCCAGTTCCGGAATGCCTTCAGGATCGAGGCGCGGGTCGGGTTCGGGCCTGCCTTGTACAGCAGCTGCGTGAACGCATGCGCAGCCGCGACCCCGTAGAAGTTGAGCTCGTCCGTGGCGCGGCCCTTCGGGTAGTACTTCGCCATCACCTGCTTGTAGAGCTTCATCCCGGCGTCGTCGTCCCATTTCGGGTTCGCCGGATCCTTCGCATACTTCGTGGTGAACGTCCTGTTGACGAGCTCGCCTGCGCCGTTTGTCTTGGCAAGCGCCAGGAACGTGTCGGTGGCCGACACGTTGTTCGTGTAGACCACCGCCGGCGACCACTTGAGCGCGGCCGCAGTCGCATAGGCCTGGACCGTCTTGCCCGGTGTCGCGATGAGGACGAAGACGGTCGCACCGGTCGCCTTCAGCTTCGCGATCTGCGAAGCCACGCTCGGCGCCGTGACCTCGAAAGGCTCCTTACCGACGATGTTGGAGGTCTTGGCGCCGAGGCCTGCCTCGAGGCCGGTGAGCAGGTCCTTGCCGTAGTCGTCGTTCTGGTACAGCACAGCGATCTTGGCGTTCGGGCTGTTGCGAGCGATCGCCTGGCCGTAGATCTTGCCCTCGAACTGGTAGTTGGGCTGCCAGCCTGTCGTCCACGGGTACTGCTTCCAGTCCGCGCCCCATGTCGTTGCTCCCGAGGAGACGAGCATGTGCGGCACCTTCTTCGAGTTCAGGTACGGGCGAATCGCGGTGTTCACCTCGGTGCCAAGCGAACCCACGACGGCGAACACGTTGTCCTGCTCGACGAGCTGGCGCGTCAAAGTGACGCTGTTCGCGGGGTTGTACCCGTCGTCGTATATCTTGAAGACGATCTGACGCCCGTTGACGCCACGCTTCCCGTCCGGCCCCCTGCGAGCGTTGATGTACGAGAAGTACGCCTTCATCGCCGACGGGATCGTCGCGTAGAGCGATGCGGGCCCGGTGAGCGGGAACGTGCCGCCGATCGTGACGGACGTCGCGGTGATGCCCGTTTCAGTTTTCGCCGTCGTCGCCGTCGTCGCGGTCGACGCCGTGATCCCGAGCGCCGCGACGAGCGCGAGCGCGGTGAGCATGATCCTGCGCATTGACACTCCTCCAGTGAGTGAAGCTTGACGGGTGCGACTCTAACCGCCCCATGACCTAGACGCTAGGACCGCTTTTTTGTTTGGGGTCAGCCGAGCCCGAGCTCCGTCGCGAGGGCTTCTGCCTCGTCGAGGTCGTCCGACAGCGCCTCGATCCCGCTGGCCCAGATCGACGGGTCGGTGAGGTCGAGGCCGACAATCCGGGCGAGGTCCTCCGGCGCCTT
>JANOUB010000633.1:0-2664 GCA_031416615.1 Thermoleophilia bacterium | reverse complement strand
CCGGTTGCGTGGTTTCGGTCAGCGGGGGCGTGGTATCGGTGCCATCCGTTGCGTCGGCGCTTCCGCCGCAGCCGGCGAGCGCCAGCACAGCAACGAGCACAGCGGCGAGCAGGACAAGTCGTGAAGCCATTGTCGTCCCTCCGTTCTTCGATCGGTTGACTCCGCCTGTCGGCGGGTTGCGGGTCAGCGAACGATGGGAGGTGCTCGTGACCTGGTCGCGCCGGCAAGCCGCTCGACGCGCGGCCGCGTGAACGGGCAGAACGCGATCTCGAAGAGCGAGAACGCCGAGTTCCGTCTCTTCGAACCGGTCGCCCCAACCACGCGCACGAGGAGCCGTGCACAAAGCCAGGCGACGATCGCGACGACAGCCTGAAGGCCGAGCCCGACAAGAAACACGGGCTTGTCGAGCAGGAGCGGGAAGGAACCGGTGTGCGCCAGACGCTCGACATGCTCCTGCACGACGAAACCTGTGATCGCGACGGCAGGGAACGGCCAGAGCGCGATCCGCGATCCGCGTTCGACAAACGACGCTCCGAGGAGCGTGAGCAACGTCAGGAGGAGGCCGAGCTCGGGCAGATGGCTCAGGTAGCCGTGCAACTCCTCTCGCGGTGTTCGCGTCAGCGCATATGCGAGCTCGTGCCCGACGAGCACGCCGAGCGCCGACAGCGGTGTGATCAGGAGCCACGGACGCAAAGGGCGGTGCACAACCCGAATCCTGCCAGAGGACGCCTATCCGTGCGGGTCCCACTGGACGTCCCGGGCACAGCGCAGCCAGCGAACTGTGCGGAGAGACCGAGTCGCAGAGGCGGCGAGCTAGCCGCTGGTCACCCTGAGCTGCGAACGCGTCAGTCGAGCAGGTTCGAGCGGACCGACTGCTCGAGCTCGGCGACGGAGATCGCACCTTCGAAGCGATCGCGAACGACACCATTGCGGTCGACGACGAACACCCACGGCTCCGTCGGCAGCTTCCACTCCTTCACCCAGCGGTTGACCCCGTTGCCGGGCAGGTTATCCTCGTAGATCTCCACATGGATGAAGCGGATTCCCTTCGCTTCGAAGCGCTTCCTCACCGCCTCGACGACATCGACGGTCGGGCCGCAGGTCCGACTCTCGCAGAACGCAGGGGTCGCAAACGTGACCACAAACGGTGCCTTCGCCTTCACGGACTCGGCGACCGAATACCGCAGAAGTTCGGTGTCGGGTGGACGTGACGTCGTAATCTCGCTCGCGGACTTCGTGGCCAGCGTCGGATTGTTCGACGGCGGTGCCTTCTCGCCAACGGCGACCGCCGTCGGCTTCGCTTTCACGTCGAGGATCTGGAAGCCCTGATAGCGCACCCCGCGCGGCTGGATCACGACCCACTGCTTCCCGGTGCGCGGCAGCTGGAGCGTCGCGACGTAGATCTCCTTCACGTCGTCCTTCTCCGCCGGAGACGCTTTGACACCGATCGACATGAGTCGAGCCTCCGTCTTCTTCGTCGGCCCACCTGCCAACGGCTGGTAGTAGACGTCGGCGAGCGGCGCACGGACAAGCGAGTTGTCGTCACGAACGAGAAGGAAGGTGACCCGGTTCCTGCCAGCCGCGAAGTCCGAACCGGCCATGATCGCCGCGCCTTCCGGACCCGCCTTGCTGAGCAGGGGCGCGGCCCACTCCGGTGCCACCACGGTTACGTCGTCGCTCTTGTTGGTCGACTCCGCACTCTGAGTGACGCCTCCGCCTCCGCCCCCGCAACCAGCCAGGAGGAGCGCCGCGGCGAGCAGCAATGGAATGGTCGAACGGCGACGCATCCCTGCAAGGATACGTGCAGGTCAACCGCTCGCTCGAGCCCCGTTCGCAGGGGGCCGGCAGTCGCCGCAGCTGCCGTGGAGTACGACCTCGTGGGCTCGCATCCCGACCTCGAGGCGGCTCGCGGCCTGCTCGAGCGCCTGCTCGAGGCCGTGATCCGAGAACGGCTCAACCCTGCCGCAGTCGTCGCAGACCAGGTGATGGTGGTGCTCGCCGCCCGTGTGGGTCGGCTCGAAACGGGCAATCCGGTCGCCGAGCTCGACGCGCTGCACAAGGCTGAGCTCGACGAGCTGCTCGAGGGCGCGGTAGACGCTCGCGATACCCACACGGCCACCCTGGCTGCGGATGCCGTCGAAGATCTCCTGCGCCGACCGGCAGCACGGTTGTGCGCCCAGGTGCTCGATCACTGCCCGGCGCGCACCTCCGTTCCGGAGCCCTTTCGCCTGGAGATTGCCGAGCGCGCGCGCGCTCCAGGTCGAGTGGGGGTGCTGCACCCAAATAATGATACCGATTCTCACTAGCTGCTAGGCTGCGGGCGTGCTTTCGAGAATCGTTCTCATCTACTTCCCTCGGCCAACGATCACGGCGAGGGCGGAGCGGCTCGGTGGGGGAAGTAGGTTGATTTCAGGCTACGCCTTGGACTTTGGAACTCGAATCAGAATGAAGCCTTGTGCCGCCGGAACGCGATGCGCGGCACGCTGCTTCGTCCTCGGTCGCCCCGATATGTTCCATATCGGGGCTCCCTGCGTCCTCGCATCGCACTCGCGCAGCACGCCCCGACGACGAACCGTCATCCTGATTCGAGTTCTTATGGCGAACTACCGAAAGTGCAGGGACTTCGGCGCGCTCGTCGTGGCCACAGCGCTGCTCGCCGGGTGC
>JANOUB010000632.1:0-8874 GCA_031416615.1 Thermoleophilia bacterium | reverse complement strand
CCCCATCCCGCGATCGCGATGCCCGTCTGCCCGGTTGGAACGAAGCGGGTGGCGATTCCCCGTGCCCGAGCCTCGCGGTCGAGCTCGAGCGATACCGTCATCTTCCCGATCGCGCAATCCGAGCCGACGGTGAGGACAATGTTGCCGGGCACCTCGAGGTTCGCGCCGGTCGGGACGCTGAGATCGGCCGGCGGGCGGCGCAGGTCGGTCAGCGTGACGCCGAATCTCTCTGCGAGCTCGACGAGCTCGGGATCGTCCGCGACGAACTCGTGCAACCCGTTCTCGATCCCGATCCGCTGCCGGATGCAGTCCCGCAGCAGCTCCCTCCAGGCCGGCGGAAACCGCCCGCCCTGTGTCGCCACGCCGACGAGCGCCGCCGTCGGCCGTAGCGGCAGTGAAGCTGCCACATCGGCAACGATCGGAATCCCCTGCTCAGTCTGCCCGGCCCGGGTCGAATCGAGGATCACGACGACGTCGTCCCGGCGATAGCGCAGCACGCCGTGCATCGTCTTGCCGTAGTGCGGATCGCCGGAGAAGCCCTCGGCCAGGATCAGGAGGCGCCGGTCTCCGGTTCCCCCGCTGCTGTCGGATGACGACGACATCGGGGCTGAGTGTAGAGGGAGACCGGAGCACCGGCGACGTCGGAGTCGAAGCCGCTGTTGACAACATGCGCGCCGTGTGCTCACCCTTCGTCCGATGGGCATGGAGTCTCTGATCGGGCGTTACGCCGAACTCGAGCGGATCGACCGTGTTCTCGCGAGCCGCGAAGCGTTGCCGGCCGGGATACTGCTCGAAGGGCACGCCGGCATAGGCAAGACCGTGCTCTGGCGCGAGACTGTCAAGCGCGCCCGCGAGGAGGGATACAGGGTTCTCTCTTGCGCCCTGTCGCGCAACGAGTCGCGGTTCACGTTCGCCGGCCTCGCCGACCTGATCGGTCCGGTGCTCGATGAGGTGCTGCCCGAGCTCGCGCCGCCTCAGGCCCGCGCACTCGAGGAGGCCTTGGCAATTGCGAGCAGTGCTGCCTCGGCGCCCGACGAGCGTGCGGTCGCGTTCGGCCTGCACGGCGCCCTCTCCGCGCTCGCCAGCGGCTCGCCGATCGCCCTCGCGGTAGACGACATCCAATGGCTCGACCCGTCGTCGACCCTCATGCTCTCCTATGTGATCCGGCGTTTGCGCCGCGAGCCCGTACTGCTCGTGTTCGCGCAGCGCGACGGCGAAGGGCCCGATCACCAGGTCTCGCTCTCGGCTGGGACAGGAGGAGCTGAGCTCGAAAGAATCGTCGTCGGTCCGCTGCCGCTCGGAGCCATGCACCGGGTCATTCGGACCCGGCTCGGAGCCTCCCTCACCCGTCCGCAGCTGCTCCGCATCCAAGCAGCCTCGGCAGGAAATCCCCTGCACGCGCTCGAGCTCGCGCGCGCACTCGGCTCCGGGGGCACGCAGGCGCCCGATGCGCTCGTGACGTTGTTGGCGAATCGTGTGGCCGCCCTGCCGGAGCGGGCTTGCCTCGCGCTCGCCGTTGCCGGGATCGCGACCGAGAGCGACATCAACGTGCTCTCGGGTGCCTACGGCGCGCGCCTCCGCGTAGACCTCGAGCCTGCCATCGACGCCGATCTGGTGACCATTGCGGCCGGCCGCGTTCGCTTCACGCACCCGCTGATTGCGGTGGTCGCCGAGGAAAGCGTCTCCGCCACGAGACGTCGCGAGCTTCATCTCATGCTCGCCGGCGCGACGACGTCGGAGGAGGTGCGCGCCGCCCACCTGGCCCAGGCAACGGAGGAGCCGCGCACCGACGTAGCTGACACGGTGGAGCAGGCAGCCAGAGAGACCCGCAGGCGCGGAGCGCGAGCGGCCAGCGCTGAGCTGTTCGAGGCCGCGGCCCGCCTGACTCCCGCGATCGAAGGGCGCGATCTCACCCGCCGCCGGCTTGCCGCAGCCGAGGCCTGGCACGAGGCCGGTGACTCTCGTCGCACAGAGGAGATCCTCACCTCGCTCGTGGCCGAGCTCGCCACGGGCGATCAGCGGTGCGAGGCAGGATGGCGCCTAGGCACCATCCTCGACGAAACAGGCAGGTGGCAGGAGGCGACCGCCGTCTGGCGCCAGGCGCTCGCAGAGACGGGCGACCCAACCCTCGAGTCCCGGCTCGAGCGCAGTCTTGCGATCACTGCGTTCTACACGGAATCGGTTCAGGAGGCGACCGCACGGGCGGCCGCCGCCGTGGCAGCGGCGGAGAGGTCAGCCGATCCCGCAGACCTGGCCTATGCGCTCGCGGTGCAGGCGCTGACGACAGCGATGAGCGGAGCGGCCGGGTATCCAGAGCTCATCGAACGAGCTCTGGCGCTCGAGGCCGGCCTCGACGAGTCACTCGGAGAGTGGTCGCCCACGGCCGTCGCCGCAGAATGCGCGCGCCACCTCGGCGACGTGGAGGCTGCGCGGCAGCACTACACGACCGTACTGGGACGCGCCGCGAGCACCGGCGACGCCAACGTGGAACAGTGGGCGGCCTTCGGGCTCGCGTCGACGGAACTCCTGATAGGCGACTACCGGCGCGCCTCCGAGTTGGCGGACGCTGTGCTCGACATCGCCGACCAGACCGGTGTGATGTACATCCCGGCGAGATCGCTCCGTGCGCACGTCGATGCGCATCTCGGAGCCCTGGACGCGGCCCGCAGCCTGATAGCGGAGGCAATAGACGGCGCCACCACGGCGGCAGAGACCACGCATCTCTTCGGTTGCTACATCGTCCTTGGCGTGATCGAGGCCTCGTTGGGCGAGTTCGCCGCGGCTGCACGCGCATATGCCGAGGCACGGCGTCTCGCCGTGGAGGTCGGACTGGCCCACGCGACGGCGCTGCGCGCCTTCCTCAATGAGGCGGAGGCTGCCGCCGCGGCGGGAGAGCTCGGACAGGCGGGCGAGGCGCTCGCCACGTTCGAGGCCACGGTGAACGGCAGTCCACCACCTTGGTGCGCCCCGATTCTCCACCGGGCGCGCGCGTCCGTCTTCGCGGCTCAGGGCGATCTGCGGGCGGCGCAGAGCGAGCTGGAGCAGACGCTCGACGGTGAGAGCACTCTGCCGCTCGATCGCGGGCGGGCGCTCCTCGCGCTCGGCTCGCTGTGCCGCCGTCTGCGCGAGCACTCCCGGGCCCGCGACGCGCTCGGGCACGCGCTCGAGATCTTCACCGAGCTCGGCACGCCGCCGTGGATCGAGCGGGCACAAAAGGAGCTTCAGCGGATCCCTGGCCGCAGAACCGGCGAGAAGGACGTGCTGACGAACGCCGAAGCGCGAATCGCCGAGCTCGTCGCGGCAGGTCGCTCCAACAAGGATGTCGCCGCAACCCTCTTCGTCAGCGTCAAGACGGTCGAAGTGACGCTCACGCGGGTCTATCGCAAGCTCGGCGTCCACTCGCGCACCGAGTTGGCGCACCGCTTCGCCGAAGCCGTGAAACAGTAGGGAAACCTCTGCTGCTCGAGGCGTGGCCGCGCGCTAGCGTGCTCACATGGCGAATTTCCTGGTCGAGACGTACGCACCATCGCCACGAGAGGCCGAACTCGAAAAGGTGATCTGCCGGGCGCAGCACGCCGCCGAGGCGGCACTCCGGGAGGGCCTGGTCGTCGAGCACCTGAGCTCGTACCTCGTGCCCGAGGACGAGATGTGTTTTCACGTCTTCGAGGGGCCGAACGCCGCCGCGATCACCTACGTCGCGGAGCAAGCCGGCATCGACGTCGAGCGAATCGTGGAGACCGTTGTCGACCGGGGCGGTCGCCGATCTGGTTCGGCAGCTGAAGTATTCCTGTCACACATCACGAAATAGGGCCGCGGAGACGCGGCCAGAAGGAGGGGATTGCAGTGAGATCGGTTTCGTCATCGACGAAGGCGGTACGGCTCTTCGGGACACAGGCACGACGAACGCTCGTCGCTTCGCTCGTGCTGCTTCTCGCGCTGGCGGCACTCATCGCGCTGCCTGCGTACGCGGCGGGAAAGACCCCTCCCACCGCGGGCATTGCCGCTACCGCAACCGCGTGCGTGTACACCGTCACGTACACCTGGAGTGGCTTTTCGGGAACAAACGTCTACATCCGGGTCATCTACCAGGACGCTGGTCAGCAGTTCGCCACAGCCGCCGTTGCCAACAACATTGCCGTGTCCGGGAGGAGCGGCAGCGTTTCCGTGGCCTTGACTGTTCCTAGCGGTGAAGGTTTCCACCGCTATTTCGGCCGCGCAAGCATGTACAACGCGAGGAACCAGGAGGTCAGGAACTCCCAGGCGACGTCGGCAAGCAGCATCACAGCGACCTGCTAGCCCCGGAACTTCAGCAGGGACGACGTTCCACCCGCTCTTGGAGGCAGATCGACGTGGGAGGGCCCGCTCCGGCGGGCCTTCCTGCTCCTGCTTTCCCGGCCCCGAAATCCCCGTTACCAGCAAGCCGAGCCGGCCGCCGGCTCACCCCGGCGCGACACCGAGACCGGGCTCCTCGGATGGCGCCTGCACCCCGTCGACGAACATCACACCCGGGCAGGGATCTTCAGCCAGCAGAAGGTTTCCGTCCAGGTCGACGTGATCGCAGAGCGGTGCCACTACGCATGCAGCGGCGATTCCGATCCCCGACTCCACCATGCAGCCGAGCATCACGCCGAGGCCGAGGGCACGCGCAGCGTGGGCCATCCTGATCGCCTCGCGAATCCCTCCCGACTTCGCCAGCTTGATGTTGATGCCGTGCGCGATCTCGGCGCAGCGGGCAACGTCGCCGAGCGTGTGACAGTCCTCGTCGACGTAGATCGGAATCGGTGAGCGCTCCTTCAGCTCCTCGGCGCCGGCGTCTGCCGCTGGAAGCGGCTGCTCGACGTACGCGACGCCGAGCTCGACGAGCTGCGGGATCGCGTCGAGCGCCTCGTCGAGCGACCACCACTCGTTGACGTCCACCATCAGCGGCAGCTGAGTGACACTCCGGACGGCGCGGACACGCTCGACGTCGAGGCCGTCGGCGCCGCCGAGCTTCAACTTGAGTCGCTTGAAACGGCCTGCCACCCGCTCCGTGCGGCGGGCCATGTCATCCGGGTCGCCGAGCCAGATCGTCCACGACGTCGGGGGTCCGACCCGCGGCAGCCCGAGCAACCGCCAGATAGGAACACCGAGCAGCTTCCCCTGGAGGTCGTGGAGCGCTCCATCGAGCGCTGCTTTCGCTGCTTGCTCGCCGGGCACCTCGCCGAGCCGCGCCCCGATCTCCTCGAGTGCGAACGGGTCGTCGCCGACCAGAGCCCCGTGCTCCTCGATGAAGGCGAGCGCCGACTCGGGCGTCTCGTGATAGCGCTCGATCGGCGCTCCTTCACCGCGGCCGGTGTGTTCCCCATGGCGCAACTCGACCTGGACGACGTCCTCCCAGTCGCGTGCCTCACGCGCGATCCTGAACGTCTCCGCCAGCTGAAGTCGGGTGACATGGGTCTCGATCTGCACCGCCGCAGCCTACTTCCCCGTGATGCCGATCACGTAGGCGAGCACGTCTGCCTCGCTCTTCCCCTCGACGAGGCCCGCCGGCATCGTGCCGGCGCCGAGCTCGATCCTGGACTGGATCAGCGCTGCCGAGAGACCGGCGCCGGCAAGCCGCGGGCCGACGCCGCCCCCGACCCCGCCGTCGCCGTGACACCCCGCACAGGTCTCGACGAACACGAGCTCTCCCTGATAGGCGTCACCGGGCTTGATCGATGAAGCTGCGCCGACACCGGCCGGCGCCGAGGGGGCCAGGAAGCGCCCCTGAGCAAGGGCAAACACGGCGCCCGCGACGCAGAGCAGCAACGTCAACGGCCGCCAGACCCGCCGCTGCATCAGATTCCGAACCGCACGTTCGTGAAGAACCACAGGCTCGAGGTGACCCACAGGACGAGCACCATCGTGGCCATGGCGCCTCCCGCCACCGGAAGCACCCAGTGGGGGTATCCCTTCTCCCGGATCACGAGCATCTTGGCGGCGAATACGCCGTAGATGAGCGTGCCGACGACGGAGTGGATCGCGACACGGGCGTTCGGTGTCTCGAACCCGAGAATGAAGACACAGTGGAAGAAGACGGGGAGCGTGCAGAGGAACGCGAGGCGCCCCGACCAACGGTGGATCCGCTTGGCGACGGAGAAGGAGAGCGGAATCACGCGCTGCAGCTTCCCCCACATCCGCGTCGCCGTCAGCACCTGAACGAGCGCGAGCGCCACCGCCGCCGTCGCAAACCACGCCTTGAACGCGATCGTCGACGAGAAGACGGTCGTGACGGCGTCGGTGTACGCGCTGGTGGTGTCGAGGAGCGGTCCCACAAAGACCCTTCGGCTCGTGTGTGTGCGAGAGCATACGCCCGCCGTGCCGGCCGGGACACGGTGAGTCCCTCCCTGGGACGAGTGAGCGAGCCGCAGAGCAAATCGGCCGATACAACGAGCGTGGGCTCAGCTGCCGTCTTGCCACAGCCTGCCCGCTTCTGCCGGTCGGCACGAAAGCGGGACCTCTCATCGTGAGCGCTGTTCCTGTGAGTGACGCCGCGGCCAAGCGGAGCATTGGCGACATTCTCCTCGCTCACGGCTTCGTGTCGGAGGAGGCGCTCACCGACGCTGCCGCCGAGCAAGCGCGGACGGCCCAACCACTCGGACAGATTCTCGTCCAGCGCGGGGCTATCACCCGGCTCGAGCTCGCGAGCGCCCTCGCCGAGCAGTGGTCGGACCCGAGCACCTCGATCTCGCTCCTCCCTCTCCCCTCCCCGGGCCGGGCTCCCACGCCGCAGCCGCACGACGACGCCGAGTACGCCGCGCGGCTCCAGGATGCTGTTGCCGACCTGGCGCGGCGCGTTCAGTCGAGCCAACCGCTCGAGGGGATCGAAGAGCGTGTCACCGACCTCTCTCTGCGGATCGAGGCGACGCTCGCCCGCACACAGCACATCGAGGCGGTCGTCGCCACCCTGGCGGAGAGCCTCGAAGGTGTCACCGGCGGCGTCGAGGAAGCGTTCGTTGCGCTTCAGACGGGAACGGCCGACCTCGGCGTCGACCTCGCGCGGATCGACCATGCGGTCGCGGAGCTTGCGTCACGCCCTGTCGAGCCACCGCCTCCCGACCCTGGTCTCTCGGCGGGACTCGCGGAGCTGGGGGCAGTGGTCGACGCGCTGGTCGAGCGGCCTGTTGCCGACGAGCAAGTGCGGGGCCGGGTCGATGAGCTCGTGTCCCGCCTCGAGACCGTTGTCGATGTTGCCGCCCTCGATGACCTGCGCAGCGCGTTGAGGGATCTCGAAGCGAGACCCGTCGGCGACCCGGAGCTGGAGGTGCGGCTCGACCGCGTCGAGGCGCTGGCGACGGAGGGCGCCGCGCGCGCCGATCTCGAGGATCAGGCCGCGATGCTCGCCGACCTTCGGGCGACGCTGACCGAGCTCGAGGCGCGCCCGGTTGGAGGCCCCGACCTGGACGCGAGGCTCGAGCGGATCGAGGCCCACGCTGCGGAGAGCCTGGCTTCGGTTGCCGACTCGGCGGCGGTCGACGCCCTGGCGGATCGGGTCGAGGCGGCCGCGGGCGTGCAGGAGGGTTTGGTGGCGTCGATCAAGGCGCTCGGCGCCCGGATCGACGAGATCCCTGAACCTGACGGACGGGTTGACAGAGTTGCCTCGAGGCTCGACGGAATCGAAACAAAGGTCGACACACTGGCAGCGCAGGTCGAGCTACTCGGAGCGGGCCGCGCCGACCATGAGGTCCTGGCCGCGAAGCTGGACGCTGTCGAGACCCGACTGGCCCTGGATCTCGTCACCACAGATGACCTCTCCCAGGCGCTCGAGCGGGCCCGTGACGAGCTCACCCCCGGGGTTCCGGCGCCTGACCGCCGGATCGAGGAGCTCACTCGGGAACTCGACTCCGTGCGCGGGGAGCTCTCGAACATCACTCTCCCTCCGGCACACGATCCCGCGCTCGTTGGGCAGCTCGAGACGCTGTCCGCCCGGATCGAGCAACTCGCAGCAGGCGGCGCCGACCACGAATCCATCGCCGCACAGCTGGAGGCACTCGAGATGCAACGTGCCTCCGATCTCGACACCATCGATGTCCTCGCTCGCGCGATCGACCGGATCCGCCACGAGCTGTCGAGCGCTCCCGCTTCCACGCCGAGCGACGCGATGGAGACCGACGATGCCGTCGCGCGTCTCGTCGATCGATTATCGGCGCTCGAGACCCTCGGAACGCGCGTCGACGAGCTTGCAGAGACGATCGAGAATGTCGCACCAGCCGCATCCGCACAGGCCCCCGACGAGTTGCGCCAGGAACTTGGCCTGCGGCTCGACGAACTCACCCACACGTTGGACGAGCGGCTCGCAGCGATCGGCGCGCCCGCTTCGCCGGCGACCGGGCAACCCGCTGGGGTCGAGGACGAGCTGGAGCGAGTTCGGATGGCGGTCGAGCGGGTCGGTGTCCATCTCGGCGAGCACGACAGAGCACTTGCGGAGCTGATGCGCTCACGCGAGGTCACGGATCGGCTCGACGAGCTGGCGGCTCGAATCGACCAGATCGCCACCGCTGGGACAGGTGGCGGCGCGACTGGCGGCTCCGGATCACAGGCCGGCGACGTTTCGGGAGACATGCGGGCACTCATGAGCCGTATCGAGGAGGCGGAGACGTCGTCCCAGGCCGACCGCGAGAAGCTGATGTCGCGCCTCGAGCGGCTGGCGTCATCGATCGACTGGCGCCTCCAGCGCCTCGAGGTGGACGAAACCGAGTAGAACCGCTGCTTTGGCCCAGCCTTCGAGGCCTCGGTCATGGGTTGAGCGAGGCAGGCACCGCTCCATCGACACCAGCGTCCCAGGCCTCGGTCATGCGCCCGGAAGGATTCGAACCTTCGACCTCGCGCTCCGGAGGCGCGCGCTCTATCCCCTGA
>JANOUB010000631.1:0-1743 GCA_031416615.1 Thermoleophilia bacterium | reverse complement strand
CGAGTGGATCGAGCCGGCCCCGGGCCCGCGCGAGCTCCTGCTTCGCCGCCGTCGACTTGACGAAGCGCGGGTGGTACTGGAGCAGCACGCCGCGAAGTTTCCCCGAGAGCTCGAGAGGCTCGACCGATGAGCGGAAAGCAGCGAACGCGGCATCGGTCGGCTCGCCGTCGTGCCAGGTCATGGCCGCGCCGGCTTTGACGTGGAACGTGAAGTGATCGGGCGTCCGCTCGGCCCACCGCCGCGTCACGTCCGGGTCGGGCAGCGCGAAGAACGGCGAGTCGACTTCGACGACATCGAACCGCTCCGCGTAGTAGCGCAGCCGTGCCGCCGCGGTCGAGACCCCGCGCGGATACCACGCCTTCAGTAGGCCCTCGTCGGCCCAACTGCACGTCCCGAGTCGCACTGTCGCAGACATGGACGGAACATAGAGGCTCGGGGCGCAGGGGTCGCCGGTCGCTCAGCGGGCTGGGGCGACGGTGCGCAGGCCGGCCAGGCGTGCTACGGCGGCCTGCCGCTCGTCGTAGCTGAGGAACGCGTCGATCGGCGACACGCTTGACGCTGCGGCGACATGGATCGCATCGAGCGACCGCAAGGCCGGCTCTTCGAGCGCGCCCGCGACGAGGAGCAGCGACCGCTCGAGCGGGAGCAACGCGATCGCTTGGAGGGTTTCCTCGGCGCGATCGAGGAGGAGGTCGAGTGGAAGTCGTGTGTCGTGCGCTGCGGCCCGCCTGATCGCACGCGGTACCTCGGTCAGGACGAGCTCGCAGGAGACGAGGTCGGCGTCGTCGACGAACGCGCGCAGAGCGGGGCTCTCGGGCTCGTCCCGGACGAGCTTCACGAGCGCCGAGGCGTCCGCGTAGAACAGAGCCATTAGATGAGTGATTCAATCATCTAGCCGTCGCCGCGAATCTCATCCAGGGCGCGGCTGAGCGCGTACGGATCTCCGTCGAGCTGCAGTGGGCCCGGGAACCCCCGGCGAGCGGGTCGGGATACGCGGCCTTCGGCGATCAGCCGGTCAAGCGCAGCTCCGGTGGAAGGGGGCGGGCCGAGCTCGGCGACCGGACGGTTTCGGTCGGTCACGAGGAGGCGCTCTCCCCGCTCGACACGCTCCAGGTACCGACTGAGGTTCTGCCGGAGCTCCGCGATCCCGACCGATGTCGTCATGTACATGAATGTAGCAGAACGCTGTGCCGGGGCCAGAACCGAGCGGCCCTTGTGGACATGTCCAGGACTACCATATATGGTAGATGGTACAATGCCCACCATGACCAAGACCACGCTCTACCTTCCGGTCGACCTCCAGCGCTCCCTCCGGGACGAGGCGAAGCGGAGTGGATCGTCGCAGGCCGAGCTCCTGCGCGAAGCGCTCGCCCAGTTCCTCGGCGCCCGCGCCCGGCCCCGTCCAACGTCGATCGGGATCGCCTCGGACGGGAGCCTCGCCGGCCGCGACAGCGAGGAGTGGCTCCGCGAGACCTGGGGCGAGCAGCCGGATTGATCACGCTCGACACGTCGGCGCTGTACGCCCTGCTCGATCGGCGGGACCCCGACCACGTCCGCGTCCTCGAGGCGCTCCAGTCCGATCCCGGGCCTTTCGTCGTCCCGGCCGGCATCATGGCGGAACTCGCGTACCTCGTCGAGAGCCGGCTTGGAGCAACCGCGATGGATGCCGTGCTCGCAGATCTCGAATCCGGCGCGTACTCCCTCGACTGCGGCGAGGACGACCTACCTCGGATCCGCAGCCTG
>JANOUB010000630.1:0-2297 GCA_031416615.1 Thermoleophilia bacterium | reverse complement strand
TCCTGCTTGAATGGACGCGGGAAGCGGCCTCGCCCGAGGTACCACGCGTAAAACTTCTTCAGGAAGCCGGATGCCCGTCGCTCGCCGAGCTCGCGAACCGTCTCGCGGATGAAGAGGACGAGTTCCGCCACGACCTCTTCGCGGCTCGGCTCGGTCGCGTCGCCGTCCACGATCTCCCGTAGTGCCCACGGGTTGCCCTGGGCTCCGCGACCGACCATCACTGCGGCTGCTCCCGTGGTTGCGAGGACGGCCTGCGCCCGGGCGCGCGACGTGATGTCGCCCGAAGCGATCACCGGAACGTCGACGAGCGAGACGAGTTCCGCGGTCAGACTGTGATCCGCCGTGCCGGTGTACATCTGCTGCGCCGAGCGCGGGTGCAGCGTCAGAACCGAGGCGCCGGCAGCGACGAGGCGCGGGCCGACGCTGAGGCAGTCTCGGGAGCCGTTTTTCACCCCACAACGCATCTTCACTGACACGGGCAGGTCGACGGCGTCTGCGACCGACGACACGATGCGGCAGGCGAGGTCGGGGTCGTCGAGCAGCGTTGCTCCGGCACCCGTCTTCGTCACCTTCCGCACCGGGCAGCCGAAGTTGATGTCGACGATGTCAGCCCCCGCCGCCTCGACCATCCGCGCCGCCTCCGCCATCGTGTCGGGGTTGGAGCCAAAGATCTGGATCGCCAGGGGATGCTCGTCGGAGGCGACGCGGAGGTAGCCGAGCGTTTTCTCGTTGCGGTGCTCGATCCCGGCGCACGAGACCATCTCGGAACACACGAGCCCGGCCCCGAACCTGCGCCCCTGGCGCCGGAACGCCTGCACGCTGACGCCCGCCATCGGTGCCAGAACGAGTCGGGTGGATACCTCGACAGTGCCGATAGTCCAATGCTCTCTGAGGTCGATCTGCACGAGGTCATGGTAGATGGATGCCGTTTGCGCCCGGGTGGTGATCGCAGCTACCCTTCACGACCGTCGTGACGCCCGTAATTAGGCCCAAGCCCTGCTAAAGCCCCTGGAGGCCGTGTCTTGAAGGAAGTGCTCCTCACCCCCGAGGGCTACGAGAAGCTGACGCAGGACCTCGAGGGGCTGCGAACCGACAAGCGTCGTGAGGTCGCCGACCGCATTCGCGTGGCGCGGGAGTTCGGCGACATCGCCGAAAACGCCGAGTACGACGATGCGAAGAACGAGCAGGCTATGCTCGAGCACAAGATCGCCCAGCTTGAGGAGCGCCTGCTCAGCGCCCGCGTGATCGATACGGACGACGTCGACACGAGCGTCGTGTCGGTCGGCTCCGTTGTGCGGTTACGCGATGTCGACGCCAAGCAGACTGTCGAGTACCAGATCGTCGGCTCTGCTGAGGCCAATCCGATGGAACACCGGCTCTCGAACGAGTCGCCGGTGGGCCGTGCCATCCTCGGCCACAAGAAGGGCGAGACGGTCGAGGTGCAGACTCCCCGCGGCAGCAAGATCAAGTTCAAGATCATGGAGATCAAGGCAGCCTGACGGCGGTGACAGGCTTCAGCCTGTCTCCTGGGTTACGGTCCGCCTGGCGCCTCCGATGTCGAGTCCCTCCACCGCTCCGAAGCGCTTCCCCGACCGGGACGAGATTGTCGCGGTCCGGGAGGAGTGCGACCCGCTCGAAGCCGGACAGGCGGCCGAGACCAGCCGTCGGATCGCAGGACGGGCGATGGCGCGACGCGACATGGGCAAGCTCGTCTTCCTCGACGTCGTCGACCGCACAGGCCGGATCCAGGTGATCTGTGAGACGGCGACGACCGGTGAGATCGACGTCCTGCTCGGCGATGTCGTCGGGGTCACGGGCCATCCCGCCCGGGCTCGCCGCGGCGAGCCGTCGCTCCTCGCCGACGCGCTCGAGGTGCTCGCCCGCAACACGCAGCCGTTGCCGGATACCTTTCACGGGCTCACCGACGTCGAGCTCCGCTACCGCAAGCGCTACCTCGACCTGCTTGTCAACGAGGAGACGCGAGCCGATTTCATCCTCCGGTCGCGGATCGTCACAGCGGTGCGCGCCTACCTCGACAGCGAGGGCTTCGTCGAGGTCGAGACCCCGGTGCTGCAACCGCGCTACGGCGGTGCGTTCGCCCGTCCTTTCGTGACGCACCACAACGAGCTCGAGCGCGACCTTTACCTCCGCATCGCGACCGAGCTCTATCTGAAGCGGCTGATCGTCGGTGGCCTCGAGCGGGTGTACGAGCTCGGCAAGGACTTCCGCAACGAGGGCGTCTCGTTCAAGCACAACCCCGAGTTCACGATGCTCGAATGGTACGAGGCGTATGCCGA
>JANOUB010000629.1:0-2393 GCA_031416615.1 Thermoleophilia bacterium | reverse complement strand
GAGGCCGAGCTCCTCGGCGAGGCCTCGAGCGGTCGCGACGGCGTCGGCTTCCCCCTGCGCGCCCGTCGCCGCGTTCGCAACGCCCGCGTTGATCAGCACCGCCTGGGGCTGCGCCAGCTCCAGGTGGCGTTTCGAGACCGTCACCGGAGCTGCCTGGACGCGGTTCGTCGTCCACAGGGCGGCGCCGACGGCGCGCGGCAGAGAGCGTACGACGGCAACGTCCGGCAGGCCCGACGGCCGGATGCCGGCGGAGACACCACTCGCCACGAAGCCTCCTGCGGCCGTGACGGACACGGCTAGACGGTGACCCCGCCGAGCCGGAGCCCGGCCGTGTCCTCGAGCCCGAGGGCGCGATTGACGTTCTGGATCGCCTGCCCGGCGGCGCCTTTGCCGAGGTTGTCCTCGGCGCAGATCACGATGGTCCGGTCGGTGAAGCGGTCGGCGAAGACCCCGATCTCGGCTCTGTCTGTGTGCTGCACGCGAGCCAGCTCCGGGGAGACTCCCTCGGAAAGCACGGTGACGACGCCGGACGCCGCGTACGCGTCCACGAGGAGCGCGCGCAGATCAGGCCCGGTCGAGCGGACGTTGCACGTGGCGATCAGGCCACGCCTGACCGGCAGGAGGTGGGGCGTGAACGACACCGGGAAGCCGAGCAGTTGGCCGATCTCGGGGACGTGCTGGTGGGCGCCGACGCGGTAGGGCACGACGTTCTCGAGCACCGAGCCCGCGTGTGACGACGCCTTGAGGCTGCGGCCTGCACCGGTCATCCCGGAGAGCCCGTCGACGACGACGGAACCAGGCTCGATTGCGTCCCGCAGCGGCCCGAGCGCTAGCAGCGCAGCCGTCGCGTAGCAGCCGGGGTTGGCGATCAACCGGCCGGTCTCGGTGACGAGTTCCGGGAGGCCGTAGACCCAGTCGCCGAGTCCTTCCGGCCGGGGATGCGTGAAGCCGTACCACGACTCATAGAGGGAGGCCTCCCGCAGGCGGTGCCCTCCCGAGAGGTCGACGACGACCCGGTCGCCGGGCAGGTCCAGCGCGGCTGCCGCCTCGTGCGAGAGGCAGACGATCGTGACGTCGGCCTCGTGCGCCAGCGCCTCCTCGTTCGTGACGAATGCGGGCATGGTGGCGTGTGCCAGGCGCGGGTCGAGTGCGTCTGCAGACCGCCCCGCGAGCGAGTCGGAGCCGACCGCCACGAGATCGAGCTGCGGGTGCCCGAGCACCCGGTCGAGCGTCTCCTGCCCCGTGTACCCCGCCGCGCCGACGATGCTGACTGTCGCCATGAAATGCATAGTATGCACGAAGTCGTGCTATCTATGCATGACCAGAAGGGAAGGTCGCCTGCTCCGAGCCGGATGGGTCGGCGCAGACACGCGCGTGGCGAGCACGCATCGACGCCTCAACCGTGGCGCGGGTCGTTTACCAGAACGAAGAAGACCTGGCCCCGTCTCCCAGCCGTTCACAACCTATGTAGGCGGGACATCTAGAGGCACTTCTGAGCCGTGCCGAGCGTGGCGAGTCAAGCGGAATCATCGTTGCTTGGCAGGACAGGCTCTCCCGAGGTTCACTCCTTGAGACTGCCCAAGGTTGGGAAGGGCTCTCTAAGAACACAGGGGCACGATTGGTAGCTACGGGTGATGGGAGCCGAGTGGTCTGGGGTGTCCCTATCCGTCCATGAGGCCTAGCTGCCGGGCGATACTGGCCGAGTCGTAGTAATCTCGCCCTTCTACTACCATCCCCTCAGCCACGCGCATGACACTACAATATCGGACTTCCATTCGGCGACCTGAGGGTGGGAAGGTCCCGAGACTCGAATGCAGGGGTCCGGTCTGCGTACCGCGATTGACGAACTCCACGACCGCCCAGTTATCTTGGACGATCACGTTGACTACCTTGACCTCTCCATCTGGAAAGGCCTCACGCCATCGGTGGTAGTCGCGTTTGTATCCCTCGGGCCCAGGCAGGAACTCACCACGGGCCATGTCTTCGAAATGACAGTTTTCGGCTATGACGGTAGCACCTCGCGCTGGATCGCGCAGATCCCAGGATTCGTGGAAAATGCGTACGATTCGTTCCGTTTCGGTCATCGGGGCCTCCGTCAGTCCATCGTGTTTTGTGTGGTGGGAACCGTTATGGCCTTCTATATGCTCCCGGTTTCGTTCTTACGACCCTTTTCGACGCTAGCATCATTTGAGGGTCGCGCTGTGAAGATCGCTCCGTTCGCAGCTCTCGTTGCGCGCCCCTGCCTGCTGCCGCGCGACGCCTCCGGCTTGCGGCCTTGCCGGTGTTCAGGCATGCTTCGAAGCCGATGCTCTGCCTCGCCGTATCCGTGCCCGATAGCGATCCGCGCCTCGCGGCTTCGCGCGGCGTAGGCATCGAGCTCATTGGCATTCTCC
>JANOUB010000628.1:0-4443 GCA_031416615.1 Thermoleophilia bacterium | reverse complement strand
ACGGTCTCGAAACGCCACCTGGAGCTGGCGCAGCCCCAGGCGGTGCTGATCAACGCGGGCGTTGCGAACGCGGCGACGGGCGCGCAGGGGGAAGCCGACGCCGTCGCGACCGCTCGAGGCCTCGCCGAGGAGCTCGGCCTCGAGCCCGAAGAGATCATCGTGCTCTCCACCGGGGTCATCGGCGCGCCCCTCCCGGTGGACAAGGTGCTCGCGGGTGCCCGCGCCGCCGCCAGTGAGCTCTCCCCCGAGGGCGGCGGCGCGGCCGCGGGCGCGATCCTGACCACGGACTCGGGGCCCAAGCTCTCGGTCACGAGGACAGGTGGCTTCACTGTGGGTGGGATGGCGAAGGGAGCGGGGATGATCCACCCGCGTCTCGCGACGATGCTCGTCGTGATCACCACCGACTATCCGCTCGCCGCCGGCGAGGCCGAAGGATTCCTGCGGCCGGCCGTGGGACGCAGCTTCAACCGGATCTCCGTCGACGGCGACTGCTCAACGAACGACGCGGTGGTGCTGCTCGCAAACGGCGTCAGCGGCGCCGTGCGGGACGACGAGGCGTTTACCGAAGCGCTCGACGAAGTTTGCTCGGATCTCGCTCGGCAGGTCGTCGCTGACGGCGAGGGTGCGACGGTTGTGCTCGAGATCGGGGTCACCGGGGCGGCAACTGCGGCAGAGGCCGAGGCGATCGCCCGGCGGATCGCGACATCTCCACTGGTCAAGACGGCTGCGTTCGGTCACGACCCGAACTGGGGCCGCGTGCTGATGGCGGCGGGCTCGGCACCGCACGGCGACGGGTTCGCGCGACTCGAGACCGATCGGCTGACGGTCGCCTTCGACGGCGTGGCCGTGTTCGCCGACGGCTCGCCGACGGGCTCCACGCCGAAGCTGTCAGGAGCGGTTTGCCGGATCGATCTCCAGCTCGGCCTCGGTGACGGCGCTGCCGGCTATCTCGCGTCGGACCTCACCTACGACTACGTGCGCATCAACGCGGAGTACACGACGTGAGCCGGATCGTCCTCAAGCTCGGTGGCCGGGTCGCGGCGGTCGCAGCCGGCGAGGCACTGGCGTTGCGCGCGGCGGGGCACGATGTCGTTGTCGTTCACGGAGCAGGGCCGCAGATCACAGCGGAGATGGAGCGGCGGGGGATCGTCCCCTCGTTCGTTGACGGCCGGCGGGTGACGACCCCCGAGGTGTTGCGGGTCGTACGCGATTCGCTCGCCCAGGTGAACAGCGAGGTCTGCGCCGCGATCGGCCCCGACGCGGTCTCGCTCTTCGGTGATGCAATCGGTCTTTGCGCGGCGCAGGTGGAGGCGCTCGGGCTTGTCGGTCACCCGGCTCCCTCCGCCCCGCCTGAGGTCGAGCAAGCGCTCGCAGCAGAGCGGATTCCGGTCATCGCGCCGCTTGCCATGGGGCCACTCGGCGCAGGGCCACTCAACGTCAACGCCGACGAGGCCGCCGCCGCTCTCGCGGTCGGCCTTGGCGCCGAGCGGATCGTCTTCGTCAGCGACGTCCCGGGCGTGCTGATGGATGGCGTCGTGATGGAACGCATCGCGGTGGACGACGCCGACCGGATGCTCGGTGACGGCACCTTCGAGGGCGGCATCGTCCCGAAGCTCGAGGCCGCAGTCCGGGCGGCGCGCGGCGGCGTCCAGGCCGTCATCGGTGCCACGGAGGTCGTCGCGTGACGCCAGAGCCACAACCGTTGTCAGCCGCGCGCGAGGCGGTGCTCCCGACCTATGCACGGGCCGAGATCACGGTCGTCCGAGGGGACGGCTGCCGGGTCTGGGACGACAGGGGCCGCGAGTATCTCGACTTCGGTGCCGGGATCGCCGTCGTCGGTCTCGGTCACTGTGCGCCGGCGCCGCTCGCGGCCGCCCACGAGCAGCTCGACCGCCTCTGGCACGCGTCGAACCTGTACTGGACGGAGCCGATGTTGCGGCTCGCGGCACTTCTCGCAGAACGCTTCGAGGGTGGGCGGGCGTTCTTTTGCAACTCGGGTGCCGAGGCGATCGAGGCGGCACTCAAGATCGCGCGCAAGGCCACGGGCAGAACGCGGATCGTGGCGCTCGAGGGTGGCTTCCACGGCCGTACGCTCGGTGCCCTCTCGGCCACAGGGCAGCCGTCGAAGTGGGAGGGGTTCGGGCCGCTCGTCCCCGGCGTCGCGTTCGCACGTCCGAATGACATCGAATCTCTCGAGGCTGCGCTCGCGCCCGCGGCAGACACGGCGCTCCTGCTCCTCGAGCCCGTTCTCGGAGAGGGCGGCGTGATCCCGCTCGAGCCCGCGTTCGCGCAGGCAGCGGCGGAGCTCGCACTCGAGATCGGGGCGCTCCTCTGCGTCGATGAGATACAGGCGGGCATGGGCCGCACAGGAACGTTCTTCGCCTACGAGCAGCTCGGCATCCGCCCTGATCTCGTCACCCTCGCCAAGGGGCTCGCGAACGGCCTCCCGATGGGAGCTCTGCTCGCGGGTGAGCGTGCTGCGCCGGGGTTCGTACCGGGCGATCACGGCTCGACATTCGGCGGCAATCCCGTGGTCGCTGCCGCCGCCGCCGCGGTCGTCGAGGCGATCGACGATGACCTCCTGGCAAATGTGCGCGGGCGCGGCGCCCAGCTTGCCGTCGGCCTGGCGGCATTCCCGGCCGTCCGCTCGGTTCGCGGCCGGGGACTGCTCCTCGGCGCACAGCTCGACCGTCAGGCAGGCCCGGTCATCGACGCGTGCCGCGAGCAGGGGCTGCTCGTCCTCTCGGCCGGGCCCGATGTGCTGCGGCTGACGCCGCCTCTCGTCGTTAGCGCCGCTGAGGTCGCCCAGGCGCTTCTGACGATCGAAAGCGTGCTCGCATCGTGAACCGCCGTGAGCGCCAGGCGGCGATTCTGCGTCTCGTCCAGGACAGGGCGCTCTCCACCCAGGCGGAGCTCGTCCAGGCCCTCAGAGACGAGGGACACGATGTCGTGCAGACGACCGTCTCGCGCGACGTGACGGAGCTCGGGCTCGTCAAGGTGCGCGCTCCGAGTGGCAGGCTGATCTATGCCGCTCCCGGTACCGGTGACGCCGACCGGCTCCGCGCCATCGGCGCCGCGATGCGGCGCTATGCGACGGGCGTCGAGGCTGCGAGCAGCGGCCTTGTCGTCGTGACAACGCCTTCCGGCTACGCGAGCGCCCTGGCGCAGGCGATCGACGAGGGCTGCCATCCGTCCATCGCCGGGACGCTCGCGGGCGACAATACGATCTTCATCGCGGCGAAGGACGGGACGACGGCCCGAGAGCTGCACGCGGAGCTCGCAGCCCATCTCGTCGAGGGAGTCACGGGATGACGCTCTGGTCGGGCAGGGTCGGCAGCTCCCTCGATCCCGCTGTCTGGGCGTTCCTGCATGCCGACGACGCGGAGCTATTGCCCTACGACTGTGAGGCGACCTTCCAGCACGCACAGCGGCTGCACGGGGCGGGCCTGCTCTCGGACGGAGAGCTCGGCGAGGCGGAATCGCGGCTGGCCGAGATCGCCCAGGACCCGGCGGGGTATCTCGCCGAGGATGAGGACGTGCACAGCGCGATCGAGCGCCTGCTCGGCCCCCTCGGCCGCAAGATCCACGCTGGCCGGTCACGGAACGACCAGGTCGCAGCCGCGTTCCGGCTCTACCTGCTCGACGCGTGCGCCGAGGCCCGGCAGGAGATCGAGGCGCTGGCGCTCGTCGTCCTCTCGTTCGCCGAGGCCGAGGCCGACACGCTGCTGCCCGGCTATACGCACCTGCAGCGAGGGCAGCCGGTGACGCTCGGCCATCACCTGCTCGCGTGGGTGGAGATGCTCGACCGCGACCGCACGCGCTTTGCCGCTGCCGCTGCGGCTGCCGCTGAAAGCCCGCTCGGCGCCGGCGCGCTCGCCGGTTCCACACTTGGCCTGCCGGGCCCTCCGGGCCAGATGCGGAACTCGATCGACGCCGTCGCCGACCGCGACTTCGCGCTCGACTACCTCTATGGCGTTGCCGTCCTTTACACCCACCTGTCACGGATCGGCGAGGAGATCGTGCTCTGGTCTTCTGCCGAGTTCGGCTTCGCGAAGCTGCCCGAGAACGCCGCCACAGGCTCATCGATGATGCCCCAGAAGCTGAACCCCGACGTCGCCGAGCTCGCTCGCGGCAAGGCGGGAACCGCGATCGGGCGGCTCACCGGACTCCTGGCGACGGTGAAGGGGCTCCCCCTTGCCTACGATCGCGACCTGCAGGAGGACAAGGCGCCCGCCTTCGCCGCGCGGGCCGATACGCGCCTAGGGCTCCAGGCTATGACGGCCTTGATCGCAGGCCTCCAGGTCGACCGCGAGCGGATGGCGCAGGCCGCGTCCGACCCGCTCGTGCTCGCGACCGACGCAGCCGAGGCACTCGTCCGCGACGGTGTTCCCTTCCGCGAGGCGCATGAGCGGGTGGCAGCGAGCGTGCGCGACGGCTCGTTCG
>JANOUB010000627.1:0-1685 GCA_031416615.1 Thermoleophilia bacterium | reverse complement strand
GAGGCCGAGCTCCTCGGCGAGGCCTCGAGCGGTCGCGACGGCGTCGGCTTCCCCCTGCGCGCCCGTCGCCGCGTTCGCAACGCCCGCGTTGATCAGCACCGCCTGGGGCTGCGCCAGCTCCAGGTGGCGTTTCGAGACCGTGACCGGAGCTGCCTGGACGCGGTTCGTCGTCCACAGGGCGGCGCCGACGGCGCGCGGCAGAGAGCGTACGACGGCAACGTCCGGCAGGCCCGAGGGCCGGATGCCGGCGGAGACACCACTCGCCACGAACCCCGCTGCCGCCGTTACCGACACTAGTACCGCGCCCCAGTACGTTTCGCCTGTTTGCCCCATAGGTTTCTCAACGTTCCGGCCGCTCCCGGGACAGGCTGCGCCAGTCCCCTACGGGCCGTTCGATTCAGGGTCTCGCGACGGCACATCAAACGGGTACCCCTGCGAGCCGCAGCCCCGCCGTGTCGTCGAAGCCGAGGGCACGGTTGACGTTCTGGATCGCCTGCCCGGCCGCGCCCTTGCCAAGATTGTCCTCGGCGCAGATCACGATCGTGCGATCCGTGAAGCGATCGCTGAAGACGCCGATCTCGGCCCGGTCTGAGTGCTGGACGCGCGAGAGTTCGGGAGCCATCCCCTCGGGTAGCACCGTGACGACGGCACTGTCGGCATAGGCCGCCTCGAGCAGCGCCCGCAGATCCGGCCCCGTCGAGCGGACGTTGCAGGTCGCGATCAGGCCGCGACGGACGGGGAGGAGGTGGGGGGTGAAGGACACCGGGAATCCGAGCAGCTGCGCGATCTCCGGCACGTGCTGATGGGCCCCGACGCGGTAGGGCGAGACGTTCTCGAGCACCGAGCCGGCGTGTGACGACGACTTCGGAGTGCGGCCTGCCCCGGTCATTCCCGACAGCCCGTCGACGACGACCGAGTTGGGCTCGATCGCGTGCCCCAGCGGGGCGAGCGCGAGCAGCGTGGCCGTCGCGTAGCAGCCGGGATTTGCGATCAGGCGGCCACTTTCCGCCACGAGCTCGGGCAGGCCGTAGGTCCAGTCGCCGAGCTCGTCCGGGCGCGGATGGGTGAAGCCGTACCACGTCTCGTAGCTCGTGGCATCACGCAGGCGGTGCGCACCCGAGAGGTCGACGACGACACCGCTCCGCGGCACGTCGATCGCAGCTGCGGCCTCGTGCGAGAGGCAGACGATGGTGACATCGGCCCCGTGGGCGAGTGCAGCAGCGTTCGTCACAAAAGCGGGCATGGCGGCGTTTGCCAGGCGCGGGTCGAGTGCGGCCGCCGACTGTCCCGCAAGCGAGTCGGAGCCGACCGCGACGAGGTCGAGGTGTGGGTGGCCGAGCACGCGGTCGAGCGTCTCCTGCCCGGTGTAGCCGGCTGCACCGACGATGCTGACGTCTGCCATGTCTGCATAGTATGCACTACGTTAGCCATCTATGCAGGCTAGGTCTGCCACCTCATACCTCGCTTCGTGCCACCGGGCGACGCCTCCGGCTTGCGGCCTTGCCGGTGATCGGGCAAGCTACGAAGCCGATGCTCTGCCTCGTCGTATCCGTGCCCGATAGCGATCCGCGCCTCGCGGCTTCGCGCGGCGTAGGCATCGAGCTCATTGGCATTCTCCCCCGCTAGGGAGATGTCGCTCACGCACCGGCAGCAAGCAGTGCGGATGCCGACGGAGAGGACAGCAC
>JANOUB010000626.1:0-1684 GCA_031416615.1 Thermoleophilia bacterium | reverse complement strand
ATTCTTCGATCACGCGACGGTCGAGAAGTACCCGGACGAGACAAGTCGCAAGAAGCTCGTCCAGTGGATCACGGAGGAGCACGGACTCGAGCTCGTCGGCTACGCGCCCGGCCCCTACGGCGACTTCGGCCGGCTCCCGTGGGCCACCGGCTCCGAGGAGGTCGTGGCCGAGTACGAGAAATGCTTCGAGCAGTACCTGAAGTTCTGCGTCGACTGCGGGATCCCCTCGATGCGCCTGGATCCCGGCGACTTCGGGCCGCTGGCCCATGACGCCGACTACAACAAGGCCTGGGATCGCGTCGTAACGCTGTTCCAGAAGCACGCCCAGCGCGGTCGCGAAGAGGGCGTGGAGATGCTGTGGGAGCTCGAGTCGGGGCAAATCTTCGTCAAACCGTCCGAGGCCGTGAAGCTCCTGAACGACGTCGGGGACGACAACCTCAAGCTCATGTACGACATCGGGCACGTCGAGGCGTGTGCTGTCCTCGCTCACAACCAGGTCCAGCCCCAGGAGCGTTTGGCGGGCGGTCAGCTCGAATTCATCGAAATGATGAAGGGCAAGATCGGTCACATGCATGTGTGCGACACGGACTCGAACACCTGGCACAACGCGTTCGGCACGCACCTCGGCATCGGCAAGGGTGTGATCGATTTCGACGCGCTCATCCCTGCCGTCGTCGATGCGGGTTACACGAGCAAGTGGTGGTCGGTGGATGCGATCCCCATGAACGCGGACTCATGGGCCGACACCTGGAGCGACCGGCTCGCACTCGACGCCCTGCTCGACAAGCACGTTCGATCGCGCTGAAAGGAGAGAACACCATGAAAGCAGCAGTCTTCTACGAGCCAAAGGACATCCGCGTCGAAGAGGTGCCCGAGCCGACCATCGCCGAGGACGAGATCCTCGTCGAGGTTTCAGCCTGCGGGTTCTGCGGCTCCGATGTCGAGTACTACTACGGCAAGAGCCCGGTCGGCACGGCCACCGGCAAGGGGCCGCTCGTGCTCGGGCACGAGTTCTCCGGCAAGGTCGTCGGGCTTGGCAAGATCGCAGGCACCTACGGCCTGAAGGAAGGAGACCGCGTTGCCGTCTGCCCGATCCAGAGCTGCGGCGCGTGCAACTCCTGTCGCGCGGGCAAGCCACAGTTCTGCGCCAACCTGTCCGTGCTCGGCGTTACGACCGACGGCGGCTTCGCCCAGTTCGCGAAGACGAAAGCGGCCCACGCGTACAAGCTGCCGGACACGCTCACGGACGAGCAGGGGGCGTTCGTCGAGATGCTCGCCGCCGCCGTCAACGCGGTGCACAAGGCCGAGGTCGAGCCCGACGACTTCGCGGTCGTCTACGGCCCCGGGCCGGTCGGGCTCTCGATGGTGCAGCTGCTCCGCAACGAGGGTGCGCGCGTTGCGGTCGTCGGCACCGGCGGATACCGGCTCGACGTGGCGAAGAAGCTCGGCGCCGACTTCGTCTTCGAGGGCGGCGACGACCTGGCCGACAGGGTGCGGGAGGCGAACGGCGGCAACCTAGCCGACCGTGTGATCGTCGCAACCGGCTCGATGGGGGCGAATCAGCAGGCGCTCGAGATCTCAGGCCCTGGCTCGACCGTGATCTACATGGGTGTGACCGGGCCGCAGGATGCGGTGCAGTTGCCGATGTTGACGAGCCTGATTCAGGACAAGACGATCCGATTCT
>JANOUB010000625.1:0-7137 GCA_031416615.1 Thermoleophilia bacterium | reverse complement strand
GGCGGTCGTCAGCCCGGCGGCCGTCGCCGCCGCCACGGACGACTCGACAGTGGAGCTCGATCTGGAAGGCGGTTCGGTGGTCGTGGACGGCGAGCGCTTCGCTCTCACCCCCGTACCGCCGTTCATGCGCGAGATCTTCGCCGCTGGCGGTCTTGTCTCGTGGATGCGAACGCAGCGCGAGATCGCCAGTTGAACCTCGGAGGACGATCTGATATAGCTATACACCCGCCGAGCGGACGAAATGTCCGCATAGCGAGACTAAAGCATGTTCGGGTTCACACTCCCACATATCGTCCCGGAAATGGAGTACGCCACCGTTACGCGGTGGCTCAAACGGGAGGGTGATCGCGTCTCGGCCGGCGAGTTGATCGTCGAGGTCGAAGCAGACAAGGCGAACCATGAATTGGAAGCGCCGGTCTCGGGCGTGGTCGATTCGATCGTCGCCGCCGAGGGCGACGAGATCAAGGTTGGAGACACGCTGGCCATGATCGCGCAGAGCTCGTGAGCACTGACGTCCCCCCTCTCGAGGAACTGTTGTTACGGATGTGGCAGATCCGATGGTTTGAGCTCAAGGCGATGGAGCTGTTCGAGGAGAAGCTGATCCGCGGCTCGGTGCACCCGTACATCGGAATGGAGGCGATCGCCGTCGGCGCCTGTGCGGCGCTCGAGAAGGACGACTACATCACGAGTACCCATCGCGGTCACGGCCACTGCGTCGCCAAGGGACTCGACCTGAAGTTGATGATGGCCGAGATCATCGGCCGCGAGGACGGGTACTGCCGCGGCCGCGGCGGCAGCATGCACATCACAGCGATTGACCAGGGCATGCTCGGCGCGGACGCGATCGTGGCGGGCTCGTCAGCGATCGCCGTTGGAGCCGCCCACGGCCTGCGCCTGCAAGGACGCGACAGTGTCGTCGTCTGCTTCTTCGGCGACGGAGCGTCGAACCAGGGAATACTCCACGAGGCCTGCAACCTCGGTGCCGTTCTCGATGCGCCAGTCGTCTTTGTCTGCGAGAACAACGAATGGGCAATCTCGACGCCCGTCGCCGCCACGACCAGGATCGAGAACATCGCCGACCGCGCCGCCGGATACGGCTTCCCCGGGGTGATCGTCGACGGCAACGACGTGCTCGCGATGCGCGACGTCACCGCCGAAGCCGTCGCCCGCGCCCGTGCCGGCAAGGGCCCGACCCTGATCGAGGCCAAGAGCTACCGCATCACACCGCACTCCGCGGCCACCAAGACCGACCTCCGACCTCCAGAGGAGCTCGAGACATGGCGCGCTCGCGATCCCATCCTCAGCTTCTCGCGCTTCCTCAGCCACGAGGCCGGAGTCGAGCCCCACCGCCTCGAGCAGATCGAGGAGCAGGCACGTGGCGACGTGGAGGAGGCGGTCGAGTTCGCGCTCGCCTCGCCGCGACCGGAGCCCGAGTCGGCCCTCGAGGACGTGTTCGCACCCGCCGAGTGGGCAACTGCCGGGAGGCTCTCGTGAGCGAGCAGGCGGGCAGCGTGCGCGAGCTCACGATGAGCGAAGCGCTAAACGAGGCGCTGACCGAGGAGATGGAGCGGGACGCGGGCGTCTTCGTGGTCGGGGAGGACATAGCGACGATGGGCGGGCTGTTCCAGGTCACGTCGGGGCTGCTCGAGCGCTTCGGGGCGCAGCGCGTCATCGATGCACCGATCTCCGAGGCGGCGCAGGCCGGTGCCGCGGTCGGCGCCGCGCTCGTCGGCTGCCGGCCGGTCGTCGAGTTGCAGATCGCCGATTTCGTCTCGCTAGTGATGGACCAGGTCGTCAATCACGCCGGCAAGTGGCGGTACATGTCGGGCGGGCGCGTGACCGTCCCGTTCGTGCTTCGCGGAGCCGTGTCCAGCGGGATCGGCATGGGGGCGCAGCACTCGCAGACACTCGAGGCCTGGTTCGTGCACGCGCCGGGGCTCGTCGTGATCATGCCCTCAACGCCGTACGATGCGAAAGGCCTGCTCAAGGCGGCCATCCGAGATGACAACCCGGTCGTCTTCCTCGAGAAGCGCCTTCTCTACAACCGGCCGGGACCGGTGCCCACGGACGACTACGTCGTGCCAATCGGCGTCGCGGACGTGAAGCGGGAAGGCGGGGACGTCACCGTCGTCACCTACGCACAGGGCGTCCACCTCGCTCTCCAGGCCGCACGACAGCTCGCTCGGGACGGTGTCGAGGTCGAGGTCGTCGACCTGCGGACGCTGAAGCCGTTCGACATGGAGACGGTGGCCTCCTCCGTGCGCAAGACGGGACGACTCGTCGCCGTGACCGAAGCCGCCCGCGCGGCGAGCATGGCCAGCGAGATCGTCGCGCGAGTCACAGATGAGGTGTTCGACTCGCTCAAGGCACCGCCCGTGCGGGTCGCCGCCCAGGACACGCCCATGCCCTACGCGGCGCCGCTCGAGCGCGCCGTGCTGCCCCAGGTGGACGATGTCGTCGACGCGATCAACCGCGTGCTCGGAAGGGTCTCGGTCCCGTGACGACCCGGCAGATGAGCGTACGCAGTGAGAGCGGCCTGCAGTCGGTGATCAAGTCGTTCACGCTGATCGAGGCGCTCGTCGAGGCCGGCGAAGCGAGCGCGGCGACCCTGGCCGAGGAGATCGGCGAGCCCCGGAGTTCGGTCTACCGCATGCTGGCGACACTCCAGCAGATCGGCGTAGTGGAGCCCGGCTCTCGGCGTGGCCTCCACCGACCCGGCCTCGGTCTCGTCCGCCTGGGCGGCAGTGTGCTGACGCGCTTCGACGAGCGGCAGCTGCTCCTACCCGTCCTGGAAAGCCTGCGAGCCCAGACGAAGGAGACCGTGCACCTTGCCCTTCGACGCGGCTTCCAGGCGGTGTTCATCGAACGGCTTCAGGGTGAGAGCGCCCACGCGCTGGCGATCAAACTCGGCGGCGTCCTTCCTCTCCACGTCGGAGCGTCACCCCGGGCGCTGCTCGCCTTCGAGCCGGCGCTCTTCTGGGACGAGTACTTCGCCGAGACGACGATCGAGGCCTGGACACAGTCGGCTCCCGCGACGGAGGCGGAAGTCCGCGAGATTCTGGCCGAGATCCGGCGGACCGGCGTATCGATCTCGGACGGGGACGTCGTGGCCGGCGTCGCCACCGTGGGCGCCCCCGTTTTCGACCACCGTGGCGTCGTCCGCGCCGCGATCGCCTTCAACCTCCTGCCCGAGGCGCTGCGCGCCGATCGTGCAGGCGCTATCGAGCTCGCCCGGACAGCCTCAGCCGCGGCGAGCCGTGCCTTCGGGTACGACCTCGACGAGAAAGGA
Organism: Thermoleophilia bacterium; assembly: GCA_031416615.1. Lineage (GTDB taxonomy): Bacteria > Actinomycetota > Thermoleophilia > Gaiellales > Gaiellaceae > Gaiella. The sequence goes on along the minus strand of JANOUB010000625.1, from coordinate 3,848 downwards.
CTGCCAACAACTCCATGAGCACGAACTCGAGCTCGTTCCTGCAGAAGCTCTTCGGCCTCGAAGGCCGCGTCGCCGTCGTCACCGGCGGTGCCTCGGGTCTCGGCGCCGCGTTCTCGAAGGGACTCGCCGCCGTCGGCGCGACGGTCATCATCGCCGACATCAACGAAGAGCTGGCGACCGAGGTCATCGGCGAGATCGAAGCGGCCGGCGGCACGGCCGAGTTCCGCCCGGTCGACGTCACCGACGTGCCGGCCGTGAACACCTTCGCGGACGACGTCGTCGCCGCACACGGCCACGTCGACGTGCTCGTCAACAGCGCCGGCGCCGCGCACCGCTCCCCGATCGAGAGCTTCACCGAAGACGCCTACGACCGGATCCTGGCCCTGAATCTGAAGGGCACCTACTTCATGAGCCAGGCGATCGGGAGGAAGATGCTCGCCCAGGGCAAGGGGAGCATCATCAACATCGCCTCGATCGGCGGTTTCATCGCCTACCCGCACTCGAGCGCCTATCTCGCCAGCAAGGGCGGCGTTGTGCAGACGACGAAATCATTCTCACTCGAGTGGAACGGGAAGGTGCGGGTGAACGCAATCGCGCCCGGGCTCTGCGAGACGCCGCTACTGAAGCGGGCGCTCGCCGAGAGCGGGTCGTCCAGCACGACCGACTTCATTCAGCACCGCATGCTCGGCCCGATGATCCAGCCAGACGAGCTCGTCGCGGCAGCGATCTTCCTGGCCGGCGACGGCGCAGCCAAGGTCACGGGTCACACACTCGCGGTCGACGACGGGTACCTGGCTCAGTGACAGACGAGGAGAGTGCGATGAACATCGAAAGACTTGCGGGCGGGCTCGGGGCGGCGGAAGGGCCGGCGTTTCTCCCCGACGGGCGCTTCATCTTCGTCGAGATCTGGCGCAGTCGAATCTCCGTCTGGACCCCCGAGAACGGCGTGCAGACACACGCCGATGTCGGCGGCGGGCCCAACTCCGTTCTGGTGTGTAGCGACGGGTCGCTGCTCGTCACCCAAAACGGCGGCCGTGACCGCGACTGGCGTGCCGAGCAACAGCGGCCGCCGTCGATCCAGCGCGTGTCGCCAGACGGCGAGGTCGAGATCGTCGCGACGGAAATCGAGGGCGTTCGGCTGAGCGCGCCGAACGACCTCGCGTTCGGGCCGAACGGAACCCTCTACTTCACGGATCCCGTGGGCGACTTCCACCGGGTCAATCCGCCGCCCCCGGGATACATCTTCTCGCTCGATCCCGACGGGACAGGCAAGGTCATCGCCGAGGCCGGGCCGACGTTCCCGAACGGAATCACGGTCGAGGCCGACGGAAACGTCGTCTGGGTCGAGTCGTTTACACGGGCGGTACGCCGGTACCACGTGGACAACGGAACCGTCGAGGACGTGTGCGTGCTGGAGGATCCGAACGCGATCCCGGACGGCCTCAAGCCGGCGACGGACGGTGACCTCTACATCGGCACCGTCCTCACGGGCGGCGTCAGCGTCGTCGGCGCCGACGGCACGGAGAAGGGGCTGCTCAAGGGGTTCGGCGACTACGTCAGCAACGTGCAATTCCGAGGTTCGACCCTCTACGTCACCGACGTCGGGGGCGGCTCCGGAGACGACAGCGAGTACCACGGATCGATCTCACGGACGGAGCTCGAGGGCGTCACCGGTCTCGAGCTGTTCCCGGGCTCGATCCACTAGGTGAGGAGGCAGAAGCCGAGAGACGACGGTACGTGCTGCGACCAGAACGTTTTGTGACCAAAGGAGGAGGGCAACGTGAGGGATATCTACCGGCCGGACACGCCCGACCCGATGAACGACATCGTCGGCGGGCTGGTGTCGGGCGAGATGGGCAGGGACGAGTTCATCAAGAGGCCGCACTGCTCGGCCTGTCAGCGACCGCGATCGGCGGCATGCTCGCCGCAGCGGGGAAAGCCACCGTCGGCGATCTGCGGTCCGCGTCGCGCCTCGCGGGCACCACCGTGAACCTGCTGATTCCGGCCGAGGGCGCCGACCAGGGGGTGCGCGACAAGCTCGGCGTGATCAAGAAGCGCTTCGGTGACGAGCGATGGAAGGACGCGTCACCCACCGGCCCCGAGAGCTGAATTGACACCCAACGAGGAGGTCTTACCTTGACCGCGACCACCGCACACCCTTCAACCGAGTCGCGCCCTCTGCTGGTCGCGGGAACGCCGACCGAGGCGATCGACCGGCAACCGGTCGTCTACCCGCACGACGGCTCGGAGATCGGCTCCGTCTGGCTGGCAACCGAGGAGATCGTCGAGCGCGCGCTTGCGGCCGCGGCCGCCGCAGAGAGCGAGGTGGCGGCGTTGCCGCCCTACCGGCGCGCCGAGATCCTCAAGCGTGCCGCAGCGCTCATCGCCGAGCGCGGGCCGGAGCTTGCGCGGCAGATGACGCTCGAAACAGGGATCGCCATCCGCGACGCGCACGCAGAGGTCGAGCGGACGGTCGAGATCTTCGAGATCGCCGGCGAGGAGGCCCGCAACATCGCCGCCACCGGAGACGTCGTGCCCATCGACGCCGTCCCGCGCGGGCACGGCCGGATCGGCGTGACGAAGCGTTTCCCGGTCGGGACGGTGCTCGGGATCACGGCATACAACGCCCCTCTGCTTCTCGTCGCCCACAAGATCGCCCCCGCACTCGCCGCCGGCTGCCCGTGCATCGTCAAACCGGCGCCGAAGACACCGCTGTCCGCACTCTCCGTCGGTGAGATCGTCCTCGAGGCCGGCGCGCCTCCCGCGGCGCTCAGCGTCCTCCCGGCGACGAACGAACTCGCCGAGAAGATGGTGCGCGACCCGCGCGTGAAGATGCTCAGCTTCACTGGCAGCGCGCCGGTCGGCTGGCACCTCAAGCACATAGCCGCTACCTCGCGCGTCACACTCGAACTCGGCGGCAACGGCGCCGTGATCGTCCACGAGGACGCCGACCTCGACTACGCCGCTGCCCGGTGTGCAATGGGCGGCTTCCTGCGCGCGGGCCAGGCCTGCATCTCCGTCCAGCGCCTGTACGTGCACGAGTCCGTCTTCGACTCGTTCCGCGAGACGTTCGTCAAGCGCGTCGCCGAACTCCAGACCGGCGATCCGCTCGATGACACGACCTCGCTCGGCGGCCTCGTCGACGAGGCCGCGGCCGAAAGGACCATGACCATGATCGAGGACGCCAGGACGGCCGGCGCAACCGTGCTCCACGGCGGCGTCCGCCACGGTGCAGTCGTCGAGCCGACGGTGCTCAGCAGTGCCGCTGATGACCTCCGCGTCTGCGCCGAGGAGGCGTTCTCGCCTATCGTCGTGCTGCTCCCTTATCGCGACCTGGACGACGTTCTCGACCGCGTGAACGACTCGCCGTACGGGCTCCAAGCCGGGCTCTTCAGCCGCGACGTGCGCGTGATCTACAAGGCCTTCGAGCGCCTCGAGGTCGGAGCGCTGATCGTCAACGACGTCAACAGCTTTCGCGTCGACCAGATGCCCTACGGCGGCGCGAAACAGTCCGGCTTCGGTCGCGAGGGGATCCGCTACGCCATCCGCGAGATGACCACCGAGAGGCTGCTCGTGCTCGACCCGCGCTGACGATGGCTTGTGATCCTCGTGCCTGAGCGATCAGGCGCAATCGGGTGGTCCGCTGGAGGGACTTCACGCCGGTCGCCGGATAGCCAGAGGATGAGTCGAGACCTCGAAGCTCCCCTTTTTCGATCTCGAGACGGAGACCGCGACCATCGACTGAGTTCGGGTCAGGAGAATGGCTTCACGGCGAGGAACCCTCCGTCCACGACGATCGTCGTGCCGGTGACGTAGCTCGCGGCATCCGAGGCGAGGAACACGAGGAC
>JANOUB010000624.1:0-1595 GCA_031416615.1 Thermoleophilia bacterium | reverse complement strand
GCGCGCGGAATCCTGCAGGCCGTCGGTGAGATGAGTCTCGATCTCCCGATGGTCGTCCGTCTCGACGGCACGAACGCCGAGGAGGGCCGCCGGATCCTCGCCGAGGCTGCTCCGGCGAGCCTGCACGTATCGCCGACGATGCTGGAGGCCGCGCGTCTTGCCGTGGAGCTGGCTGCATGACCGACGTGTGGAGCGAGCGCGCCGAACTGTACCGCACGAGCGACGCTCACCGCGACGGGCCCGACCTCGACCTGCTGGTCGAGTGGGCCGCAGGCGCGCGCACGGCGCTCGACGTCGCCACCGGCGGCGGGCATGTCGCACGCCGCCTGCGCGAAGCGGGGATCGAGGTCGTCAGCTGCGACCCGGCGCCCGGCATGCAGCCCGACGTCGTGTGCCGCGCCGAGCACCTCCCTTTTGCCGACGGCAGCTTCGACGTCGTCGCTACCCGGGTCGCAGCCCACCACTACGAAGGCGTCGAGCAGGCGGTCGCCGAGATGGCGCGAGTCGCCGCGGGCACCGTGCTGATCGTTGACAACCTCTTCATGGGCGACGACGTCGAAGAGGCCGAGAATCTGCGCGACCCCTCGCATGTGCGCAACTACAGCGAGGCTGAGTGGCGCGCGTTCGTCGAGCGGGCCGGGCTGAAGGTCGAGGACGTGCAGTCCTTCGAGAAGCCGATCGAGCTGCAGCCCTGGCTCGACCGTTGCGGCTGCGTCGGCGACGACGCCGTGCGTGTGCGCGAGCTTCTCGGCGATCGCGTCGATGGCGGCCTCGTGACCCTCGATCGGATCGCACTCAGAGCGGTGTCTGCCTGAGATGGCGATCGTCGTCGACAACGACACGCGGCTGGTCGTTCAGGGTCTGACGGGCTCCGAGGGACGCTTCCACGGGCTCCGCAATCGCGCCTACGGCACGAAGCTCGTGGCGGGCGTAACCCCGGGCAAGGGTGGCCAGGACGTCGAAGGGGTGCCCGTCTTCCACACCGTTGCGGAGGCGGTCTCCATTGAGGGTGCGAACACGGCCATGATCTTCGTGCCGGCACCGTTCGCCGCCGACGCTGTCTACGAGGCGGTCGACGCCGGCATCGGCACCGTGATTTGCATCACAGAGGGCGTGCCCGCGCACGACATGCTGCGAATCCACACCTACGTGCACGACCGCGGCGTCACCCTGATCGGGCCGAACTGCCCCGGCGCGTTGTCGCCTGGGAAGGCCAACGTCGGCATCATCCCGGCCGAGATCTTCACCCCCGGGAACATCGGCCTCGTCTCGCGCTCCGGCACGCTCACCTACCAGATCGGTCACGAGTTGACGCAGATGGGGCTCGGCAACTCGACGATCGTCGGCATCGGCGGCGACCCGATCGTCGGCTCGTCGTTTATCGACATCCTGGCGAAGTTCCAGGCCGACCCCGAGACCGAGTACGTGGTCATGGTCGGCGAGATCGGTGGCGACGAGGAGGAGAAGGCAGCCGCTTTCATCGAGGCCGAGCTGACAAAGCCGGTCGTGGCCTACATCGCAGGCTTCACGGCTCCGCCCGGCAAGACGATGGGGCATGCCGGTGCGATCATCTCCGGCACATCGGGCACCGCTGA
>JANOUB010000623.1:0-2886 GCA_031416615.1 Thermoleophilia bacterium | reverse complement strand
CTTCGCGACGGCACGCCGACGCTTCCCCTGCTTCTGGCGGCGCAGGAGGACGAGGTCGTGCGCGCAGCGATCGCCGGTGGCCCCCTCGAAGGCGTGCTGGTGCGGGTGGCGGCCACGGGCGCCTTGAAGCACTCCAGGGAGGTGGCCCTCGACTACGCTAGGAGAGCAAGGGCAAGCCTCACCGACGAGTCCCGCAGACACGAGCTCGAAGCTCTCGCAGACGCCGTCGTCGATCGCAACAAGTAGGAAACTCCACAACCGATAGGCCCAAGGAATGGCACTCCTCGACCGCACCTCGACCCTCGGCCCGATCCGCGACAAGATCGAGGCCGGCGAACGCCTCGAGCTCGAGGACGGCCTCGCGATCCTCGAATCCGACGAGCTGCTCGAGATCGGCGCCCTCGCCGACCTCGCGCGCCGCCTCCGCGGCGGCACCGATGAAGTGTCGTTCGTCCAGAACCTCTACCTCAGCCAGACGAATGTGTGCCGCGTGAAATGCAAGTTCTGTGCGTTCGCCGCGACCCAGAGGCAGGAGCACGCCTACTCGACGACAACGGAGGAGCTCGTCCGCGACGCGGTCGAGCAGCACCGGCTGGCCTCGTTCACCGAGATCCACATGGTCAACGGCGAGAACCCGCACATCGATCTCGACTTCTACCTCGATACCCTCCGGGCCCTCAAGGCCGAGCTGCCGGACGTGCACCTCAAGTGCTACACGGCCTCGGAGGTGCACCACATGACGACGCTCTCCGGCCTCACGCATGAAGAGGTGCTCATCGAGCTCAAGTCGGCAGGGCTCGGGTCGCTCCCCGGCGGCGGCGCCGAGATCTTCGCCGATCGAGTCAGGGCGCTCGTGGCGCCCGGCAAAGAGCACGCCGACATCTGGTTCCACGTGCACGACACCGCGCACCGGCTGGGGCTGCGCTCGACGTGCACGATGCTCTACGGCCACGTCGAGACGTACGAGGAGCGCATCGACCACCTGCTGCGCCTCCGCGAGCAGCAGGATCGCACAGGGGGGTTCGTGGCGTTCATCCCGCTCGCCTTCCACCCGGAGAACACGGTGTTCGAGCGCCGCGGCTTCCGCCACACGACCGGCTCCGAGGATCTCAAGATGATGGCGGTCTCGCGCCTGATGCTCGACAACATCCCGAACATCAAGGCCTACTGGATCATGATGGGGATGCCGCTCGCAGCGGTCGGGCTCCACTTCGGCGCCAACGACGTACAAGGCACAGTGATGCGCGAGACGATCTTCCATGCCGCAGGAGCGCGCACCGAGACGGAGCAGAAGATCGAGCAGCTCGTCCGCTTTGTGCGGGAAGCGGGCCGGATTCCCGTGCAGCGCGACTCGCTCCACAACCCGATCCGGGTATGGGATGCCGCGTGATCAAGCTCGGCCGGATCAGCTACGTCAACATGGCCCCGGTCTTCCACCGCCTCGAGTACGAGGTGGAGGAGGTCGTCGGCGTGCCGACCGAGCTCAACCGCATGATCCTCGACGGGCAGCTCGACATCGCCCCGATCTCGTCGATCGAATACGCGCGCCACGCCGACACGCTGCGGCTGCTCCCTCGTCTGTGCGTTTCATCCGAGGGCGCCGTCGACTCGATCCAGCTCGTCACGCGGCTGCCACTCGGCCGGGTTCGGTCAGTCGCCGTCACCCCCGAGAGCGCCACCTCGGTCGTGCTCACGAGGGTGTTACTCCCGGGCGCCGAGATCCGCTCGTTCGAGGACGACGCCGACGCCAAGCTCCTGATCGGTGACGCCGCGCTGAAGAGTGCCTTCGAGGATCCCACGCCGCACCACGACCTCGGGCGGCTGTGGCTCGAGCGAACGGGTCTGCCGATGGTGTTCGCCGTCTGGGCCGCCCCGGAGCCTGTCGTCGAAGGGCTCTCCGACCTCGAGCACGCCCTCGTCGCGTCGGTGCGTCTCGCGCGCTCCGAGCCCGAGAAGCTTGCGTACGAGGCGAGCGAGCGCTACGGCTACCCGGCGGGCTTCCTGGCGCGCTACTTCGAAAAGCTCCGCTATAGCTTCGGCCCCCGCGAGCGGGCCGGCTTCTACACGTTCCTCGAGATGGCCAGGGACGTCGGTGAGCTCAACCACGTGCCCGAGCTCCGCTTCGCGCGGGACTCCGAGGTCCGGTCGTGAGCGCGAACCTGACGCAGCACCCGGGAGACAGGCTGAAGCCGGTCACCGCATCCGCGCGGCGACAGGCTTCAGCCTGTCTCCCGGGTTTCGTCGGCGGGATCGTTGCGTGAGCCTCACACATCACCCACGAGACCGGGGCGGGCGACGCTCGGCGTCGCAAGGCGACGCTTCGCGTAGCCCCTACGAGTCGGCCACCGCCGCCATTCTCGAGCGCGCGCTCGACGGCGAGCGCATCACCGAGGACGACGCCGCAACCCTCCTGCGTTCGCGCGATCTCGTGGCGGTCGGTCGCGTCGCGAACGAGATGCGCAATCGCAAAACCGACCCGAACCGCGTCACGTTCATCATCGACCGGAACATCAACTACACGAACGTCTGCGTCACCGACTGCGATTTTTGCGCGTTCTACCGCAGCCCGGGCGACACGCGCGAGGGCTATCTGCTGCCGAAGGCGGTCATCTTCAAGAAGATCGAGGAGACACTCGCGATCGGCGGCACCGGAGTGCTCATGCAGGGCGGCCACCACCCGGATCTCGGGATCGACTTCTACGAAGACCTCTTCAGCTCGATCAAGAGCCGGTACAAGATCCATCTGCATTGCCTTTCACCCCCCGAGATCCAGCACATCTCGCGCCGGTCGAAGCTGACCGTCTGGGAGACGCTCTCGCGGCTGCGCGACGCGGGCCTCGACTCGCTTCCCGGCGGCGGCGGCGAGGTTCTCGTCGACCGGGTCAG
>JANOUB010000622.1:0-3363 GCA_031416615.1 Thermoleophilia bacterium | reverse complement strand
CCGACGGACTGCCTCGAGATATCGACCGAGGCCCTGCTCAACGAAGGGACGCATCGCGGGGACGATCTCGACGTCGCGCAGGATGTTCGCCAACATCGGCTCGGTCTCGCGATACCAGGCATAGAGCTCACGCAGGCCGAGGCGTAGCCGCTCGCCCGGATCCACAGTCGCGAGCCACGCGGCCGGATCGGGCGCCGGATGAAGCGCGCGCCAATGCGCCGAGCAGGCCGCAAAGAGCGCAGCCTCGTCGGGGAAGTGGTTGTAAACGGTCACCCGCTGTACGCCCGCATTCCGCGCAATTTCGGTGATCTGCGTTGCCGCCGGGCCGACGGTGCGGTGCAGCTCGACCGTCGCCTCCGTGATCCGCCGCCGCGTCTCCTCCAGTTGCTCGGCGCGTTTCTTCAGCTCGTACTTGCGTTTTCCGGACATTCGCTGTACGCCACGTTAGCCGAATTTGACAGCGGGGTGCGAGTCCGTCATTATCCGCTGAACACGATGTTCAGCGAAAAGAGAGGTAGGCGATGATCGAAGCGACAGGTGCGAGGGTGCTGGGGCCCAACGACGGCAAGGCAGGCTTCCTCGGGAGCATCGGCGTGCGGTTCATGATCGATGGCAGCGAGTCCGGCGGCGGCTTTTCACTGGTCGAGCACCCGATGTCTGCGCGTGCGCTGGCCGCACCGCTCCACCGGCACACGCGGGAAGACGAGTACAGCTACGTGATCGAGGGGCGCGTCGGCGCACTCCTCGGCGACGAGGTCGTCATCGGCGGGCCCGGAGACCTGATCTTCAAGCCACGCGACCAATGGCACACGTTCTGGAACGCCGGTGACGAGCCGGCGCGCCTGCTCGAGATCATCTCGCCGGCCGGCTTCGAGCAGTTCTTTGCCGAGCTCGTCGATCTCGGCGGCGTCACCGGGACCGACCCTCAGGCCCTTGGAGCGCTATCGGCTCGTTACGGCCTCGAGATGAAGCCCGAAACTGTGCCCGACCTTCTCCAGCGCTTCGATCTGGTGTTCCCCGGCGAGCCGATCTAGCCGGCTACTGCGGGAAACAAGGCACCGCTTGGCCGGCTGCGAGCGCTTCGCGGCCATGGTCGATCGGACTCGGAATCCCGGTTGCGTTCACAGGCATGACACTCGTCGGATATTGACCGCACGGGGCGCTGCTCGGGATCCCGATTGCATGCTGCCTGCTCACGTCGGCGCCTCCCTCACCGCTCCGGCCGTCTAAGGAAGAACGCAGAAATTAGCGCTTCGCTTGCAGGGGATCCCGAGTCACCGCTTCTTTGGAACCGCGCTCGGCGCGCCGCTTGAGCGCGGCCGCGAACTCGTCGAACGCCGGCTGGAGATCGGGGATTGAACGGCCGATGAGAGGGGCGAGCAGGCCCGAGTAGACCTCGCGCATCGCGAATCGTGTGCCCTCCCCCGCGAGTGTGAGCGTGTAGGTGCGCACGCCTTTGAACAGGCCGAGCGGCATGCCGCCGCTCCACACCATGCGCTCCGGGGGAGCGAACTCCGTCACCCTGACGGGGAAGGCCTTGCCCGGGTTGATCTTGACGTGCACCTTGATCTTCTCGCCAGGCTCGATCCGCCCTTCCACCCGATCGACCGTGGTGTTCCACGAGGTGTAGCCCGGTGCGTCGGTGAGCAGCTCCCAGATGAGCTCCGGCGCCGCCGAGATCGTCGTCTCTGCCACGAATGTTTTCATAGTCGTGATCGTAACATGTTCGTTACCTATTTGCCACGACAGCGACTCGCTCGAAAGCCTCAAGAACGAGGTCCCAGGCACGCTCGAACCCGGGGGAGCCGGCTGCCCACAATGCGGCGCTCTCGCGCGTCGGGCGGTGCTCGACGACGACGAGCGTGCCGTCGGCGCGAGCGGCGAACGTCACCACGACCTCGGTCGGATGCTGCGGGTCGGTTCCGGGGTAGAAGTCGATCACCAGTCGCCGTGGCGGCTCCCACACGGTGACCTGACCGAGCTCGACAACGTCACCGTCTGCGCCTTGTTCCCAGAACCGGCCGCTTGCGAGCATCGTGATCTCGCTACGCGGATCGGCCGTGTGCCGGAGCGCTGGCGGCCACCATGCCGATGCCTGCTCCGTGAACAGGATGAACGCACGGTCGGGAGCGCACGTCAGAAACGCCGACTTCTCGATCACTGGTCCGCGAGCTCCTCGAGCCGCGAGAGCGCCGTCCCCCAAAACTCGTCGAGGTACTCCCGCACCGACCCGAACCCCTGGACGCGCACCGAGTAGACGTTGCCGGCACCCCGAGCCCGATGCTCTACGAGCCCTGCGTCCTCCAGCACGCGTAAGTGGCGCGAGATCGCAGGTCGACTGACGGGGAAGCAACTGGCAAGCTCGCCGACCGCAAGCGGAGATGCACGCAGTGTGCGCAGGATGTCGCGGCGGACGGGATTTCCAAGGGCATCGAGTGCTTGCATTGTGGGTAACGCGAATGTTACCATTATGGACGGGGTTCACTACGCTTCGAGAGGACGTGTCCGATGTCGAAGGTTGTCGTTCGCTACCAGGTGAAGCCTGAGCGGGCCGAAGAGAATCAGCATCTGATCGAGCGCGTCTTCGCGGAGCTCGCCGAAGCCGCCCCGGAAGGACTCCAGTACGCGAGCTTCCGACTCGAGGACGGGGTGAGCTTCGTGCACGTGGCCGCGATCGAGACCGAGGACGGCAGCAACCCACTCGGCGCGATCAAGGCATTCACGGACTTCACGAGGGACATCGGCGAGCGGTGCGACGAGCCGCCGGCGGCGCAGGGAGCCCAGCTCGTCGGCTCGTACGGTTTGTTCTAGGAGATCTCGCGGGTGCGACGGCGCTCGCAATCACCCGAGCTGCCAGAACGGATCGGTGAGACCCAGCCGGTCGAGAACTGCCTGGTTCAGTTCGCGCGTGCGAGGCTGCCACTCCGGCGGGAGGCGGTCGCTCCACCAGGCGTGCGCGAGCTCGCTGAGCTTGCCCACGCTGATCGTCGCTCCGGGCGCCCGTCCGCCGAGCCACCGCTCGACGTGCTCTTCCGACCGGAAGAGATTCATCGTGCTTCAGGTGAAGACGATGTCGTCCCACCAGCGGGACGCGGGAACGAGACAGTGAAACAGAAGGCTCTCGTCGTCCGGCTGCTGGTCGCGTACCTCGAGGTTCAGGGCCTCGCCGCAATCAGGGCACGAGGTCTCGATCCGGCCGTCCGCGTGAAGGGCAGCGCAGATGCCAAATGCGTCCCAGGCGCAATTCGCGTACCACCAACGGCCGTCGGCCTCGACCCTGTACGCCGTCGGCACGGCCGAGAACGGATTCGCCATCCGGATTTCCGCCGTCGCCGGGTTGAGCACGATCGCATGCTGTTCGTG
>JANOUB010000621.1:0-4052 GCA_031416615.1 Thermoleophilia bacterium | reverse complement strand
TCGAGGTCGCCGTTCCCGTAGACGCGACCGAGTGCGCCCATCGACGCTCCGCGGCCGACCGGCTCGAGCTGCGCGATCAGGTCGACCGCCGCGATTTTGGGGGCGCCCGTGATCGACCCTCCGGGGAAGGTGGCGTGCAGGATCTCTGCGAGACCGACGCCCTCCCGCAGCGTCCCCTCGACCGTCGAGACCATGTGCTCGACACCCGCGAGTGCGCGGGGTGCCATCAGCTCCGGCCACCGCACGCTTCCGGGCTCGCAGATGCGCGAGAGGTCGTTGCGCTCGAGGTCGACGATCATCACGTGCTCGGCGGCGTCCTTGGCGGAACCCGCGAGCTCGTCGGCCGCTCCCGCCGGCCGCGTCCCCTTGATCGGGCACGTCCACACGCGGCGGCCGCGCCGTGCGAGGAAGAGCTCGGGGGAACCGGAAACAATCGCCCAGCCGTCGCCGCGATAGGGCTCTCGATTGTGTGGTTTCAGGCCTGCAAGGCGGGCGGCGAGCGCGCTCGGGTCGCCCGCGAAGCTCGCAGACAGGTGCTGCACGAGATTGACCTGGTAGACGTCACCGCGTGCGATCGCCTCGCGAACGCGCCGAACCGCAGCGGCGTAGTCGGCAGCGCGCCAGGTCTGCTGCCAGCAGCCGAACTCGAGCGGCTCGTCGTTCGTATTGTCATATTCGACAACATACTCGTGCCGTCGGACAGTACAGGCTGCGAGCGGCAGTGGGCATGGTTCCGGAGGCGCAACGAAGCGTTCGCGACGGATCGTCGACGACAGCCCATAGCCGAGGTACAGATTTGCCACGAGCTCCTCTCCGCCCGGTGTGAAGAAACCGCGCTCGCGCAGCCACGCCTCGATCCGCTCGAGTGCTCCTTCGGCCTCGTGGATCTCGATTGAGTCGTCGACTGTCATGCGCGCGCTCCCGCGGTCGGGGGTGTAGCCGCGGTCGGGCCGGACACGCACATCAAGCGTCTTGGCTCCTCGGGACGGCTGGCGCCACGCTGCCGAGGGTATAGGCTCGGCGCATGCAGCTCGGCATGATCGGTCTCGGCCGGATGGGTGCGAACATCGTGCGGCGGCTGATGCGGGAGGGCCACACCTGCGTCGTCTACGACGTCAACTCCGACGCCGTCGCACAGCTCGCCGCGGAGGGAGCGACAGGAGCGAGCTCGCTCGACGACCTCGTTGCCAAGCTCGACGTGCCACGCCGTGCATGGGTCATGGTTCCGGCGGGAGAGATCACCGAGTCGACCGTGAACGAGCTCGCATCGCGCCTGAGCAGCGACGACATCATCATCGACGGTGGCAACTCCTACTACCGCGACGACATCCGCCGTGCGGCAGAGCTCGCCGAGCAGGGCATCCGCTACATCGACTGTGGCACGAGCGGTGGCGTGTTCGGCCTCGAGCGCGGCTTCTGCCTCATGGTCGGCGGCCCTGACGACGCGTTCGCAGAGCTCGAGCCGATCTTCGCATCGCTGGCGCCGGGCGTCGCTGCTGCGGAGCGAACACCCGGGCGCGACGGCGATCCGGCGCCGGAGGAGCGCGGCTACCTCCACTGTGGACCGGCGGGCGCAGGGCACTTCGTGAAGATGGTGCACAACGGGATCGAGTACGGAATGATGGCTGCCCTCGCCGAAGGGTTGAACATCCTTCACGGCGCGGACGCCGGTCTCCGCGAGCGGGACAAGGACGCCGAGACAGCGCCGCTCGATCACCCCGAGTTCTACTCCTATGCTCTTGACATCCCGGCGATCACCGAGGTCTGGCGGCGCGGCAGCGTGGTCGAGTCGTGGCTGCTCGATCTGACGGCAGCAGCGTTGCAGGAGTCACCACAGCTGGACGGCTTCGCGGGGCACGTTTCCGACTCGGGCGAGGGACGCTGGACCGCGATCGCCGCAATCGAGGAAGGGGTGCCGGCGGACGTGCTGACCGCGGCCGTGTACGCCCGGTTCTCGTCCCGGGACGAGGGTCTCTTCGCGAACAAGGTGCTGTCCGCGATGCGAAAGCAGTTCGGCGGGCATCACGAGAAGCCCACCTCCTAGTGGTCGCAGCGGCCACTAGGCTCAGGTCGAGAACTGGCCGAGCTCTGCCGAGGCGAGGGCCTCCCGGGCAGCATCCAGATCCGCCGGGTCGACGAGTACTTCCCGTGCGCCCCCGACATTCGGGACGCCGTCCCACGCGCCCGCACCGATGTTCGTGATCCGGTGCCCACAGCGGATGCCCCCGGCCCGCAGGAACGAGCAGACAAGGTCGGCCGCGATCTCGTTCGGCGCGATCGTGACGCGGACCGGATCGTCCATCAGGCGCCCAGCGAGGTCGCGACGGCGCGCAATGCCTGGACGCCGAGCTCGAGGTCGTCGACCGGGATCCGCTCGTCAGCGGAGTGGACGAGCCGAGCCGCAAGCTCGCCGTCCATCGCCTTCTGAGGGAAGAAGCCGTAAGCGACGGTGCCGAACGCCTCGCGCATCCAGTGCGAGTCCGTGAAGCCCGCGCACACGAGCGGGGCAAGGCGGGCCCCTGGCTCCAACTCGCCGACCCAGCCCTGGAGCGTCGACCACAGCGGCGTCTCCATCGGAGAGCGCGTGCCTCCGTCGCGCTCGAACCACTCGAGCTCGTAGTCGCCCGGCCCGATGGCAGCCCGGACGAGCGGATCGACGTCCTCGGGCGTCATCCCGGGCGGGAGTCGGCAGTCAACTGTCACGACACACGTTGCCGGGATCACGTTGCGCTGCTTCGACGCTTCGATGATGGTCGGCGCGAGCGTGAACGACAGCAGCGGCTCTACGAGCTCCGCAGCGAGGGGATGCAGCGCGCGGGCCCGATCGAGAGCCATCTCGGGTGGCGGCAACTCTCCGAGGACGAGCTCGAGGAACCGTGCCACCTCGGGAATGATCGCCTGCGGCGGCTGGTAGCGGCCAAGCGCCTCGATGATCGGCGCCGCCTTGACGAGCGCGTTGTCGGCGATCGACGGCATCGAGGCGTGACCGCTGCGCCCTCGCACGTGCACCCGAAACGGAGCGCTCATCTTCTCGCCGACAGCACAGAGATAGAAGACGTTGCCGCCGAAGACACAGCGTTCGCCGCCACCCTCGTTGAGGGAGTAGTCCGCGCGGACGAGCTCGGGGTGCTCCTGCACGAGCCACGACAGGCCGTAGTCGTCGTTCACCTCCTCGTCGGCGGTGAGCGCGAGGATGAGGTCTCCGGCGGGGCGGAGCCCTTCACGCCAGAGGGACGCGAACGCGACGGCGCTCGCCGCCACCTGGCTCTTCATGTCGAGGGCGCCACGCCCCCAGATCTCGCCGTCCACGAGATCGCCCGACCAGGGGTCGCGAGCCCATTCCTCCGGATCGGCGCGCACGGTGTCGGTATGGGCGAGCAGAGCGAGCGACGGGCCGTCACCCCCTCTCAGGCGCGCAACGAGATTGAGACGGTCGGGCGAGCGGCCGACGAGCTCGCACGGAATGCCATTGGCCGCGAGGTAGTCGCGCAGCAACTCCGCGGCAATCGTCTCGTTCCCGGGCGGGTTGACCGTGTTCGCACGAAGCAGCTGCTGCAGGAGTGCGGTCACCTCCTCACGGAGGCTCACGCCTCGGCCTGGGACTTCGCCGTCAACTCGTTGCGGACGTCCCACAGCTCCTGGTACTCCACCCGGTGAATCAGCCGCCCGAGGACCTCGACGGGCGTGCCCTGTGTCCCGATCACGTGCTCCCCGATCACGCGGGCGACAACGCGGTAGTGCCGGATCCGCCACGTCTGCATCCACTCGTCGAGCTCCATCAACGCCTCGGCCAGCTGGTACAGCTCCTCGTGATCCCGGCCCTGGACGTACACGTCGAGCAGTGAGAGGCCCGCCCGTTCACGTGCTGCGTGGAACGCCTCGCCGAGCCGAGCCATAGCCGGCCGCAGCTCCTTGACGCCGGGCGAGTCGAAACCCGAGCCATGGCCGAGCACCTTGCGGATCTCCTGGTACTCCCACGGCGACATCTGCTCGAGCATGTCGAGCTGCCCGGTGATGAACCGCATGCACATGCTCGCGCGCCGCAGGAGCCG
>JANOUB010000620.1:0-3340 GCA_031416615.1 Thermoleophilia bacterium | reverse complement strand
GTACGAGTCGGAAGGCCAGCTCAAGGTCGTCGCCGCCGAAGGCGGGACACCGACCGTCATCGACCTTCACGGCGCAACGAGCAAGGAGCCTGACTGGGGGTCTTTGAGGTGACCGCACACCGCCCCTCGCATCCCCATGCGCGGCTCCGCGCCGGAGTTCTCGCCGCACTGGTCGGCGTGGCAGCGATGGCGGTCGGGTTACAGGGCGCCCGCACGACCTCCGCCGCGACCAGCGAAAGCCCGGGGTCAGGTCTTCCACGTTCCCGCTTTGATCGTTCGCCGGCGAGGTGAACGGCCGGTAGGGGCTGACCCCATCTCTCAGCGGGTGGAACTAAGAAGACCTGACCCCCGATCTTCACGCGCAAAACGGTGGAACCAGGTTTAGCCTGTCTCCCGGGTTTGCGTCCGTGTAGATTCTCCGCAATGCAGCATCGCACCGCAGACGAGCTGGCAGCAGGCCTGGATGAGATCCTTCGGTCACCGGCTGCAGAGGGCACGATCGAGCTGATCGTCCGGCGGCCTGCCGAGGACGAGCGCGAGGTGCTCGAAGACGGCGTGCTCGACCTCGAGGAGGGCCTCGTCGGCGACATGTGGCGTCGACGCGGGAGCAGCCGCAGGCCGGACCGCTCCGCCAACCCCGACGCCCAGCTGACGCTGATGAATGCGCGCGCCGCAGAGTTGGTAGCCGGTAGCCGCGAACGCTGGCCCCTCGCGGGCGACCAGCTCTTCGTCGATCTCGACCTCAGCGTCGAGAATCTCCCGGCCGGAACCCGCCTCGGGGTCGGCCGTGCCGTTGTCGAAGTGACAGCGGAGCCCCACACGGGCTGCGCCAAGTTCAGCGCCCGCTTCGGCACCGAGGCGATCAAGTTCGTGAACAAATCCCCGGGGCGCGAACTTCGGCTGCGCGGCGTCAACGCCCGGGTCGTCACACCCGGTGCAGTTCGCGTAGGCGACGCGATCACGAAGCTCTAGCGATCCGCCTCTTCTACGGGCCGAGGAGCTCAGCGAGGAACTCTCCGAAAACCTCGACGTAGAAGCGCGCCTGGGGCTCAGTCGTCTGCGCGGACACCGCGGGCCCGCCCCACCAGCCGAACTCCCAGATGCCACGATTGAGGAAGTAGACGCGTTGCAGGTGCCGCACCGCCGGGATGTCTCGTTCTCCGGCCTCGGCATTGTTCCGCGGCGGCAGGGGCGAGAAGCGGTATCCGGCACGGTTACCCAGGTGGTAGACGTCCCAGTCGCGGCCATGGCCTCGGATCGCCGTACGCATTCCGTCCGCCATCAGGGCAGCGAGGCGATTCGTGCGCGCGTAGGTGTCCTCGATCCATACGTGCTCGAGAGCCGCCCGCACGGCCGCGAGCGAAAGCGCGCTGCCGAACAAAGTGCCGCCGATCGCCGGTTCGTCAACCGCGTCGCCGCTGACGTCATACGGCGCGAACTCACGGTCGATCAACCCCACGAGGGCCTCGTTCAGCCCGTAGGCGGCAACCGGGATGCCACCGCCGAGCGACTTCCCGAGCGTGATCGTGTCCGCCTCGAGGCCCCAGGCACGCATGAGCCCGCCGTAGGCCATCGGAAGGGTCTGTGTCTCGTCGAGTGCGAGAACGACCCCATGCTCGGCGGTGAGGTGCCGCAGCCCCTTGTGGAACCCGGGCTCCGGAAACACGATCCCCGAGTTCGTGAGCGCAGGCTCGACCAGGAGCACTGCCACGTCGCCGCTCGCGAGCACGTGCTCTACACGATCGAGGTCGTTCCAAGAGACGACGACCGTCCGCGCGATGTCCACGGACGTGATCCCGTGGTACTCGGGCGCGACGATAGAACCGTCCGCCACTGCCAGGAGCTCGCCGACATGCCCCTGGTACTTTCCCTCGAACACGACGACCCGCTCGCGTCCGGTGAGCATCCGGGCGAGCCGGATTACCTCGGTGTTCGCCTGGGTCGAGCTCAGCACGTACTGCCAGCAAGGGAGGCCGTGTCGTCGCGCGAGTTCCTCCGAGACGACGATCGCGTCCTCCGTCGGTAGGCCGAACTGGATCCCGCGACGGAGCCGGTCCGTGACCGCGTCGATCACCGGCGCGGGGGTGTGGCCGGCTGAGGCGACCGTGATCCCGAGGTTGACGTCGAGGTAGTCGTGCCCGTCGACGTCTCGGAACATCGCACCGTCGGCGGAGTCGACGAAGAGCGGTGGATGGTCGTAGAGGAACGCCATCCAGGATAACGGCACGCCGAGGGGCATCGATCGCCGGCCTCGAGCCTCGAGCGCGAGCGAGCGCGGATGCAGCTCGGCGAACCGCGCATCCTCACGTCGCTTCAGCGCGATCACACGCGCCTGGTCGATGCTCTTCGTGTCATTCTCGCCCACCGGAAGCCTCGATCATGACAGGGCGTGGAACGATGAGCTGATGATCCCGTCGCCGATCAGCAGCAGGCTCTTCGGGTTCAGGCTGCCGAGCTGGATCCTACTCTCTCCGATCAGGCGACCGTCTCGTTGTCCGCGTGGAAGGGCGACGATGCGTCGCCCAGCACGAAGCTCTTCTCGGCCAGCCAGCCGCCGTCCACCGGCAGCGCGATGCCGGTGACGTACGAGGACATGTCGCTCGCGAGGTAGAGGGCAGCCTGAGCGACGTCACTCGATTCGCCGTAGCGCCGGAGCGGTACGGCAACTGCGAGCTCCTGCTCGAACCGCTCGTCCGCGAAGTACTGCTCCGTCAGCGGTGTTCGGATCACGCCCGGGCAGACCGCGTTGACGCGAATGTTGGCGGGCGCGAGGTCGCGGGCGAGGCTCTTCGTCAGGCCGACGACCCCGTGCTTCGCCGCCGTGTAAGCGGGCCGCTGCGAAAGGCCGATCAGCCCGCCAACGGAAGCCATGTTGACGATCGAGCCTCCGCCGCTCACGCGCATCCGGCGGGCAGCCGACTGACAGCAGTAGAACGTACCGCTGAGGTTGATTGCGATCACGTTCTCCCACTCGTCCGCGGGCAATGTGTAGACGTCGCCGATCTCCCGCACACCGGCGCAGTTGACGAGGATGTCAACCCGGCCGGCCGAAGCGGCGACGCTCTCCATCGCGCGTTCGACATCGGCCGGCGCGCGAACGTCCCCGTGGACGAACAGGGGCTCCCGGGCTCCCGCCGCCTCGAGTGCGGCGACGAGCTCGCCCCCCGTCTCCTCTGACCGGTCGAAGGCTGCGATGCGCGCGCCCTCGCGGGCGAAGACCTCGGCGATCTCCCGGCCGATGCCGCTGCCGGCACCGGTCACGAATGCGACCCGATCCGCTAGGAGCACGTGTTCCTCCTGTCCGACTGTCGAGGGCGGTGGTTCCACGAGTAGCATCGCG
>JANOUB010000619.1:0-1541 GCA_031416615.1 Thermoleophilia bacterium | reverse complement strand
GACGTCAGGTCCGCCCAACAGACCGGGGCGGCGCCCCGCCGGCCCTGAACGGAAGACGATCCCCGGATGCTCGTCCATTTCGATCCCCTCCGAGACATAACGCTGAATCAGGTTCGAGCGTGAATGGCCCTCAGCCCGCGCACGCCGGTCGAGACGCTTCAGCGTGTCGCTCGGGTACCGGGTCGATACTGGAGCGGTTCTGCGGAGTCAGACGGACTCGGGCGGACGAGAACCAAGTGCGCGCGATCTCGGCGTGGCTCCTGCCGATCGCGTGCTCCTGACGGATGCGCGCGACGACCTCGGCGGGAAGGTTCGGAAAGCGCCGATTTCGGCGGTCCCGAGCGGATGCGCAACGGCCGCCACTAGTGAAGTCCGTGTCGGTTGAGGAACGCTCGTACGTCTTTCATGAGCATCATCAGATGAAGGGGGTCCGTGGGGGACTCCTCGAAGCCGTACTGCAGATACCAGGCCTTCGCGGCATCGTGCTTTGCGTGGACGAGTAGGACACGCGCGCCGATCGCTTCGGCGGCTGCGGCACAGCGGAGGAGCACGTCCTGGAGGAGAGATCGGCCTAGCCCGGCCCCCTGGCGCCGCCGGTCGACCGCGAGGCGCGCGAGCAGAATCGCCGGCACCGGCCGCGCCCGGGGCTGCCCTTTGAGCGTTCGCGCGGTCGCGTCCTCGGGCAAGACCTGCGCCGCGGCGAGTGCGTAGTAGCCGACGACGGTTTCTCCGTCCCCGAGCGTTGACACGAACACACGAGCAGAGCCGGACGCCTGCGCACCGAGTGCGTGTCTCGCGAGCCACTCATCGAGTGCGGGCTCGCCGCACTCGAAGTCTTCCAGGCGATGCTGCTTCCCGACCGGCTCGGGGCGCTTGTATGCCACCCTCTACTCGGCGCTGAAGACGCTCGGCTTCGAGAAGAGCTTCTCGAGACCCGGCGTCTCTTGCGGCGAACGATCGAGGAGCTCGACGAAGCGATCCCAACTCTCGCCGTCGAGCACGAACCCCGTTCGATCGGCGAGCACGCGCTCGGCCTCGAGCACCGCCGCGTCGACCACGAAGTCGGTCAGCGTCCGATCCGTCGTCTCAGCGGCACGCCGGACGAGTCGGTCCGTCTCGGGTGCGATACGGAAATCCCAGCGATCCTTCACCTTTGCCATGCGTTCATTGTACACACGCTTTCCGTACAGAGCAAGAGACAGCTTTGGCGGTAACGAGGCAAAGAAACGCGCTGCGTCTCATGTCAGTGTCAAGTGTGGGCAGCTCGGACACGATCCGCGCGACGACGTCCGTCCGCCAGCTGCGGACCTGCTCGGTGATGCCCTCGGACTCGATCATGATCATGCTCGCGCCCGCCTCGAGGTGGCGCTTCGCCAGCTCGATTGCGTAGCCGACGTCCTGCGTCCCCTCGGCCTCGAGCGCCTCGATCGTGCTCGCGCCGCCGGCGCCGAACTGAATCCCGACCTCGGGTTTCGCCTTCAACCCGGCTTCGCGCACCCGCTCGGTCAGGCGCACGAGATCGTCGACAGGCAGCGTCACGA
>JANOUB010000618.1:0-3554 GCA_031416615.1 Thermoleophilia bacterium | reverse complement strand
TCGCTGGCCGTTCCCGGCTACCCCGGCGATGCCGAGCACCTCGCCGGAGCGGACAACGAGGGAGACGCCTTTGAGCGCCTCGCCGCCACGATCTCCGACGGCCGTGATGCCGTCGAGCTCGAGCACCACCTCGCCGATCGTCGCCTGACTCTGCCGCCGCCTCGCAACGTCGATGTCTCGGCCAACCATGAGAGCGGCGAGCGATTGCGGCGTCGCCCCGGCGGCGTCGACGGTGCCGATCGAACGGCCACCGCGGAGCACCGTGACCCGGTCGGCGACCTCGAGTACCTCGTGGAGCTTGTGCGTTATCACGATCACGGCGTGGCCTTCCGCGGCCATGACGCGGATCGTTCGGAAGAGCTCGCGCGCCTCCTGCGGCGTCAACACCGCGGTCGGCTCGTCGAGGATCAGTACATGCGAGCCACTCCGCACCGCCTTCATGATCTCCACGCGCTGCTGCTCGCCGACTGACAATTGCCAGATCTTCGCGTCGGGGTCGACCAGCATGTGCAGCGCCTCGGCTATCAGCTCGACCTCCCGCCGGCGGGCATGGCGTTGAAGCAGAAAGGGCTCCGTTCGCGAGCCGAGCACGATGTTCTCGGACACGGTCAGCGTGTCGACGAGACGAAAGTGCTGATGCACCATCCCGATCCCGGCCGCGATCGCGTCGCGTGGGGAATGGAGTTCGACGACCCGCCCACCGACCTCGATTTCGCCCTCGTCCGGCCGGTACAGCCCCGTGAGCACGTTCATCAAGGTCGTCTTCCCGGCGCCGTTCTCGCCGAGCAGTGCATGAACCTCTCCCTCGGCGACTTCGAAGGAGACGTCGTCGTTCGCGACGATCCCGGGGAAGCGCTTCGTGATTCCACGCATCGCCACGGCCACCCTGGGGCGGGTGGCCGTGGCGAGGCCCGAGCTAACGGAGCTCATCGCGTGGTCGTAAAGCGGCCCCTGGAACTCGTAGAACTCGCCCGAAACAATCGCGGCGCTCTTCGACGCGATCATCGCCTTCGCTACGCACGTAGCGCCTTCGCTGTCACGTTCGCTCGGAGGTCCGCAGCAGTTCCGCCTCGAGCCGGTCGATCTCCTCCACGAAGTCCTGCCGCATCGCCCGCTTCTCGTCGTCCGAAAGCCACGAACCGGCGACGCCGTTGAGGCTGAACTCCCGGATTCTGTCTGCTCCCCAACCCGCCGCATTCGCGATCTTCACATACTCCGTACCGATGTCCGTCTGGAACATCGTCGGGTCATCGGAGTTGATCATGATCTTCAACCCGCTCGCGGCCATCTCGAGGATCGGATGTGTCGTGTAGTCCTCGGAATCGAAGTAGCACACGGCAGTTGCGGTGGGGCACACGGTGAACGTGATCCCCTCGTCGCGGCACCGCTCGACGAGCGCCTTGTCTCCCAAGATGTGGTATCCGTGGTCGATCCGCTCGCAGCCGAGGAGGTCGAGACACGTCGTGATGTTGCGGGCTGGGGCGTCCTCGCAGGCATGGGCTGTGAGCCGTAGACCAGCGCCTCTTGCGAGCCTGTAGGCGTCTACGAACTGCTCGGGTGGATCGGGCGCTTCGGCGCCATCCATGCCGAGCCCGATCAGCTCGTCATGCCGGTGCTCCAGCATCTGCTCGACCATCTCGCGGGCTTCAGCGGGCGTGTCTTGCCGATAGACGTCCGCGATCAGCCTGCAAGGTACGCCGAAATCCGTCTCCGCAGCGCGGATGCCGTCCACGAGCCCCCCGACGACCGTCCTGTACGGAACGCCCCGTTTGGTGTGGAGCGTCGGGTTGAAGAACATTTCGCGATACTTCAGGTTGCCGAGCTTGACACCGTCCTCGATCGACTCGTAGGCGGCTCGAGCGAAGTCTTCCTGGTCGATGAGGGTGGAGGAGACCATCGCGAAGATCGTCAGGAACTCGTAGATCGAGTCGTAGTCGTAGAGTCTGTCCACGTCGTCGGTGGGAAGCGTCACGCTGTGCTTGCGGGCGAGATCCGCGAATGTCGCAGGCCTCACGGTTCCTTCGAAGTGGCAGTGCAACTCCACTTTCGGAATGCTCCGCAAGAACTCGTCGTAGTTCTTCACGACCGATTCCTCGTCATGCAGACCTCCCCATTTGCCGAGTGGGACGTGCCGTAACGTCACGCGCCAGCGTAGACGACTGGATCGAGGATGTCAGCAAGTACGGTCCCGCGCTGCAAGGCGGCGCTGTCCGCACGTGGTCGTTCGCGATGACCCCGGGAAAGCGCTTCGTGATGCCGCGCATCGTCACGGCCGGCGCGCGAGCGGCGGAAAGGGAGTGCGTTGCGTACGACTCGATGGAGTTCATCGGCGCTGGCACGTCACGGGAGCGTGGGCACCGACAAGCAGCCGGTGCCCACACCCCGTGCCGTCCGTCAGCCCTTCGGGCTGCCTATGACGCCCTTGACGAGCCAGTTCACCGAGAGGATCTCCGGCAACGTCATCCTCTTGCCCTTGGGGACGCGCAGCTTCCCGCTCTGGTCGTAGAGCGGACCCTGGAACTCGTAGAACTTGCCCGAGATGATCGCCGCTCTCCTCGACGCGATCAACGCCTTCGTCTTCGCCGACACCTTGGGCCCATATGGCGCAAGGAAGGTGAATCCGTCGGCCATCGAACCCCAGTAGCTCCCCGTCTTCCAGGTGCCGTTGGCGGCCGCGTTGACACGCTTGAGGTAGTAGAGACCCCAGTCGTACAGGCCCGCGGTCAGCCATGAGGTGGGCGCGAACTTCAGAGCGTACGAGCCGTGGCCGACCCACGGAATGCCCTTCGACTGCGCATACTGGCCGGCAGACGGGCTGTCGACGTTCTGCCCGATCACATCGACACCGGCTGCGACGAGGCTCTCGGCCGCCTTCTTCTCCTTGGCCGGATCGAACCACGACTTCGTCCACACGAT
Organism: Thermoleophilia bacterium; assembly: GCA_031416615.1. GTDB lineage: Bacteria > Actinomycetota > Thermoleophilia > Gaiellales > Gaiellaceae > Gaiella. The sequence continues at coordinate 638 of JANOUB010000618.1, read as the reverse complement.
CTTGATCTTCGCCCCCGGCCGCGTCGCCTGGACGCCCAAAGCAAAGCCGTTCAGGTGCCGGATGATCTCCGGGATCGGGAATGGGACGATGTAGCCGACGACACCGTTCTTGGTGGCCGCACCCGCGGCCATCCCAGACAGATAGATCGCGTCCTCGGCAGCACCGAAGTAGTTGGCGAAGTTCTTGGCGGACTTGAACCCCGTTGCGTGCTCGAAGTAGACGTTCGGATACTTCTTCGCCGCGGCGGCCATCGCGTCCATGAAGCCGAACGACGTCGCGAAGATGATCTTGTTGCCGTCGCGCACCAGGCTGTCGATCACCTGCGCCACCTGCGGGCCCTCGGGCACCTTCTCCTTGTAGGTCGTGATCACTTTCGCGCCGAGCTTCTTCTGGACGTAAAGCCGGCCCTGGTCGTGTGCCTGCGACCAGCCGCCGTCGTTGTGTGGTCCGACGTAGATCCACGCGGCCTTGATCGGAGCCTGCTTCGCCTGCTGTCCCACCGAGGCTTTGGGTGCCGCCGAGCTCGTGGTGACAACGGCAAGTGCTGCCAGCGCCAGCGTCGCGAAAGCAACACCGAGGCCTACCCTTCTTTTCCTCATCTGATCTCCTCCTCGTCGGAAGCGAGCCGTGGAGCGGC
>JANOUB010000617.1:0-2460 GCA_031416615.1 Thermoleophilia bacterium | reverse complement strand
CATCGGTGACGTCGACGACGTCGTCTTCGTCCAGGGCGCGGTCGCGCAGGCGGACGGCACGATCTACCTGACCTACGGCGCGGCCGACCGCTGCGTCGGGGCGGCAACCGTCGTCGGCGCGGACATCGTGGCCGCGCTCCGGGCAGCCGCCTGAAGCGGGCAGACTTCTCGGTCGTTCACGCCGTCGCCGTTTCGCGTGCGCGGTGGCGGAGGACGGCCGGCAGCCCCGCCGTGTCGAGCAGCAGCGCCGCGCGGTGGAAGGCCAGCGTCGACTCGGCTCCTTCGTTGTCGTTCGTCGTCTCGTCGCCGAGCCCGTCGCTGCAGCCGCCGGTCGCAAAGTCGTACAGCGGCCGGTGGAGGCGGTTACGGCCCAGGAACCAGTCGAACGACCGCTGCGCGCGCAGCCCGTGCTCGGGCTTGCCGGTGACGGCGAACGCAGCCAGCTCGGCCTCGACGAAGGCGGACGCGTCGAGCGGCTGCTCATCCCCGGCTCCCGGAGCGGGCTCTGTGCGATGGCGGCCACCGTGCCCGGTGAGCCGCAGGGTGCCGTCGGCGAGCCCTGACTCGTCGCCGAGCCAGCTGAGCGCGGCAAGGCCCGTCTCCGTCAGATCGTCCCGACCGAGTGTGGCGCCGCCGACGATCAGCGCGTGCGGGAGGCGCGCGTTATCGTAGGTGAGCGTGTCCTCGAACCAGCACCAGCCGTGCCCGGCGTGTGCCTTGTGGGCAGCCGATAGCTGCTCCATCACGCGCTCGAGCAGCTCGCGGGATTCGGGCCCGCGCCGGTCGGTGTCCAGGCGCGCGAGGCCGAGGGCGGCATACGCACCCGTCCGCAGTGATGCGTCTTCCGGGATCATGTGGACAATCGCGTCGAGCAGCCGCTCGGTCGGGCCGACGACGGCGGGTACCCACGCTGTCGAAAGGATCTCGCCGAGCGCCCAGACCGAGCGGCCGACGTGGTCGCCGAGATGGGGCTCGTCGAGCCAGCGGCGGTCGTAGCCCATGAAGTTCCGCATGCCGCCCTGCGGGCCGGTCGCATCCTGGAGGAACGCGAGCGAGCGGTAGAGGATCGACGTCCAGACCTGCTCGTCGCCGCGGCGGGCGAGCTCGAGCGCGACGACCGCGAGCCGGGCAACGTCGTCGACGCAGTACCCGCTCTCGCGGTTCGGGATGACGCCGTTCGCGTGCTGCACGATGCCGGCATCGTCCACGAGCGTGCGTAGGTGGTCGGTTCGCATGCTCACGAGCCGCTGGTCGATGCCCGAGACCGACAGGCGGCGGCGCGGCGCGAGCTTTACGGCCTCGCGCAGTACCGATGCGGTCGCCTCCGCGACCGACGGCCACGCGAGCTGTGCGCCGATCCGCCGCGCCTCCGCGCGGGCCGCAGCGAGCAGCTCCGGCTTCTCGATGTAGCTGTAGACGGCGTCGGCGAGCGCGGCGGGATCGGCGAACGGCACGATCGTGCCGGCGCCCGAGCCGAGCATGTCCTGCGCGTACCAGTACGGGGTCGAGACGACGGCACAGCCTGCGGCGACACCAAAGGTGAGCGCTCCTGACGAGATCTGCTCGCGATTTCGGTACGGGGTCACGAAGACGTCGGTCTCGGCGAGGAGGTCGGCGATCTCCTCCACGCTCAGATACCGGTCGTGGAACTCCACGTGATCCTCGAGGCCCAGATCGAGCACGGACTGTTCGAGCATCAGCCGGTACTGCTCGCCTTCGCGGTGTGCAATATCTGGATGTGTACGGCCGGCGATCACGTAGAGCACCTCGGGATGGCGCTCCACGATCGCCGGCAGCGCCTTGATCACCGTCTCGAGCCCTTTCCCCGCAGAGATCAGCCCGAACGTCGAGAGCAGGAACCGCTGTCCGCCGACCTCGTCGGTCGTGCGCATCGACGCGTCGCCCATGGCGCGTTTCAACGCGTACGCATCGGCGCGCTGGGCAAGCACCGGCGGCGCGCCGTGCGGCACGACGCGAACCTTGCCGTCCGCGCAGGTGCCGCCCTCGACGAGGAGACGTCGCGCAGTTTCCGTCATCACGACCACGAACTCGGCCTGGCGGCACACCGCGGCCAGTACCGCCGCCTGGTGAGGCGTCGGCTGCGACAGCACCGTGTGCAGTGTCACGACGAGCGGCTGCGACAGTTCCTCGACCAACGAAGCCACGTAGCCACCGTCGCGGCCGCCGAAGATCCCGTACTCGTGCTGAAGGAGGACGACGTCGACGTCGAGCCGGCCCAGAATCCGGGCAGCGCGCACGTAGTCGCCCCGAACCGCCTGGGCGATCGTCGCCGTGAGGCCCGGCCGTTGCGGACGGGAAGGCTCGTTGACGATCACGACCTTCTCGACGCGATCGATCTCGTCCAGGCCGAGGAGGGCCGAGCGGACGTCCGCCGCAAAGGCGCCGATCCCGCAGGCGCGCGGTGGGTAGGTGGAGACGATCGCGGTGCGCAAGCCCTGC
>JANOUB010000616.1:0-1591 GCA_031416615.1 Thermoleophilia bacterium | reverse complement strand
CCGGGTCGGCTTCGTGCGCGTCGAGGTAGTGCGTTGCGATCACTTCCGCGATCTCGTCCGGGTCGATCCCGGCCTCCAAGGCGAGATAACGCGCGGCGGCGAGGTGGCGTCCACGGCGGTCGCGACGGGCGATCGTCTCGTAGGTGACCCGTTGCACGAGCGCCTGGAGGAACCCGAGCTGACCTCGCTCGGGCGAGAACGGGTCGGTCTCGACGGCGAGCAGCTCTCTGCGGACGAGGCTCGTGACGAGGCGCTCCACCTCGTCCCCGGGGAGCCCGGAGAGCGCTGCCAGGCCGTGCCGGGTGAAGGTCTTGCCGAGTACCGACGCGTCCTGCAGGAGCCGCCGCTCGGACTCGGGCACGTCGTCGAGCCGCGACGCGATCAGCGCGTGCAGCGTCTCGGGTACCTCCAGCCTCGTCAGGTCGCCGCTGACGACGACGACGTCTCCCTTCTGCTCGAGCAATCCGCGGTCGCGCAGCATGCGCACCGTCTCGACGGCGTAGAGCGGGACGCCGTCGGCGGCATCGCGTAGACGCCGCCGAACCTCGGCGGGCAACCCGGGCACGAGACCGGTCAGCAGCTCGTCCATGGCGTTGTCGTCGAGCGGCTCGAGCGGCAGCGTCGCCGCGCGCCGCGTCGAGCCGGGGAATCCGGGATGGCGGTCGGCAACCTCGGGACGTGCGAGCGTGAGCACCAGGATCGGGTGGTGCCGGCCCCAGTCGAGCAGGTACTCGACGAAGGCGACGAGCCCCTGGTCGGCCCAGTGGATGTCCTCGAAGACCATCACGAGCGGCCCTTGCTCGGCGAGCCGCTCGAAGAAGCGCCGCCAGGCGGAGAACAGGTCTTCGCGATCGGGGGCCGTGCGCTCTGCAAGCCCCAACAGGTGCAGGAGGCGCGGCTCGATCCAGGCGCGCTCGTCCGGATCGGGGAGGCTCGTCTCGAGCGTCGCCCGGAGCTTCGCGACGGCGCTGTCCGCATCGTCGTCCTCCAGGATCTTCGCCCGCCCGCGCACCATCTCGGCAAGCGCCCAGAAGGCGACGCCTTCGCCGTAGGAGAGGCAGCGGCCGCGATGCCACCAGACGTCGGCCGCGAGTCCGTCGATGTACTTCTCGAACTCCCAGGAGAGCCTGGATTTTCCGATCCCGGCGACACCGATGACCGACACGAGCCGTGCGCGCGACTCGTCGGCGCAGGCATGGAAGAGATCCTTGACGAGGCGCAATTCCGCGGCGCGGCCAACGAACGGCGCTTCCAACCGGACCGAGCGACCCTCGCCCCGGCGCTGGGCAGCCACGCGGACTGCCTGCCACAACTGCACGGGCTCGGTCTTGCCCTTGAGCACATGCTCGCGGGCGTCGGCATAGGCGATCGCCGCCTCGGACGCATTGCGGGTCGCGTCGCCGACAAGCACCGTGCCGGGCTCGGCTGCACTCTGGATGCGCGAGGCGGTGTTGACGAGGTCGCCGGTGACCATGCCCTGCCCCTCGGCGGCGAGCGTCACCGCCGCCTCGCCGGTGAGGACGCCTACGCGGACGCGCAGGTCGGTCATGGCGGTCTCCTCCGCCAGCGCCTCGACCGCGTCGACGAGATC
>JANOUB010000615.1:0-1504 GCA_031416615.1 Thermoleophilia bacterium | reverse complement strand
CCTCGACTGCATGCGCATCCACGGCGGCTACGGCTACTCGCTCGAATACCGTCCCGAGCGCTATTACCGAGACGCCCCGCTGCTCCTGATCGGCGAGGGCTCGAACGAGATCCAGCAGCTGATCATCGCGCGACGGCTGCTCGAAGGTTTCGGGAAGAAGCACTAGCCGTGGACTTCTCGATTCCGGAAGAGCTCGGCGAGATCCGCACCGCCGTGCGCGCGTTGTGCGAGCGGTTCCCCGGCGAGTACTGGCGCGACCTCGAGCCCGACCGGTACCCCGAGGCATTCGTCGCGGCGCTGACCGAGAACGGCTGGCTTGCCGCCCTCATCCCGGAGGAGTACGGGGGCGCGGGTCTCGCGCTGACGGCTGCGAGCGTGATCCTCGAGGAGATCAACGCGGCCGGGTGCAACGCGGGCGCCTGCCACGCGCAGATGTACACGATGGGCACGATCCTGCGCTACGGCTCGGACGCTCAGAAGGAGCGCTACCTGCCCCGAATCGCCTCGGGCGAGCTGCGACTACAGGCATTTGGCGTCACGGAGCCGGCGGCCGGCTCCGACACGACGTCGATCCAGACGACGGCGACCAAGGTCGGCGGCGGCTGGCTCTTGCACGGCCAGAAGATCTGGACGTCGCGTGCGCTCTACTCCGACCTGATGCTCCTGCTGGCGCGGACGACGCCTGCCGACGAGGTCGAGAAGAAGACGCTCGGCCTGTCCACCTTCATCGTCGACATGAAGCGGGCGGTCACGGACGGCACGATGACGATCCGACCGATCAAGACGCTGATGAATCATGCGACGACGGAGATCTTCCTCGACGGCGTCTTCGTCGCGGACGACGACCTCGTCGGCGAGCCGGGCCTGGGCTTCCGCTACATCCTCGACGGCATGAACGCCGAGCGCGTGCTCATCGCGGCCGAGTGCATCGGAGACGGCCACTGGTTCGTCGGGAAGGCGTCGGCATACGCGTCCGAGCGCGTCGTCTTCGGGAGGCCGATCGGCGCAAACCAGGGAGTGCAGTTCCCGATCGCCCAGGCGTACGCCCAGATCGAGGCGGCCGATCTGATGCGCTACAAGGCGGCCTGGCTGTTCGAGCAGGGACTGCCGTGTGGCGCGGAGGCGAACACGGCCAAGCTGCTCGCGGCTGAAGCCTCCTGGCAGGCCGCCAACGCGTGCCTCGACACACACGGCGGCTTTGGCTTCGCCGAGGAGTACGACATCGAGCGGAAGTTCCGTGAGACGCGGCTCTACAAGGTGGCGCCGGTCTCGAGCAACCTCATTCTCGCCTACCTCGGCCAGCACGTGCTCGGCATGCCGCGCTCGTACTGAGCCGCGGCCTCGCTTCCGCTGGACGTCCGCAGACGATAGATTCGCAGCATGCTACGACTGGACGGGAGGGTCGCGCTCGTCACCGGCGCGGCGTCGGGTATCGGGGCGGCGACGGCGACGCTGTTCGCCGAGGCCGGCGCGGACGTCGCGCTCTGCTGGTACGCGGGCGATC
>JANOUB010000614.1:0-2165 GCA_031416615.1 Thermoleophilia bacterium | reverse complement strand
TCCTCCGCGTTGCCATAGATGAGGAGGTCCGGCGGAAGGTTCTTGATCGCCTGGCGGTAGCACTCGAGCGGATAGATCTTGTCGACCTGGCCGTCGTCGAACCAGTCCCCGATCACCTGGTCGGCACACGACTTCGTCTTCGCCATCGCGTCGCTGCTAACGACGGCCGTGAGTATCACGAAGGCCATGAGCAAGAGGCCAAGCCGCAGGGTTCGATGAGAGATAGAAGATCGGTACACGGTGGGGGTTGGCGCTAGAGGCGTGCCGACGAGTGTTGCAAGTCTCCCGGCTGCCATTGAGGCGGTGGTGAGTGAAGGGTAAACGAATTGTAAGTCTTCGCGACCCGGGAACCGACCCCTGCTGGTGGTACCGTGGCCCGCCATGGACGCGGCCCCACGCGCGATGCGGTCAGGGCTCGCGGCAGCCGTTCTCGTGGCGGCCGCCGTTCTGGTCGGTTGGGCGCTCTTCGCCGGCGACGCCTCGGGAACCGGTGCGACGGCGTCGCTCGGATCCGCCACCGTGATCGTTGCGGCACTCCTACTCGTCGGGTGGTCGCAGGGCCACGTCCCATTGCCGCGCCTCGATCGTGCGGGTCTCGTCGCCGGAGCGGCCGCGATTGCGTTCGTCGCCTGGACCGGCCTGACCGTGTGGTGGTCGATCGCGGGTGACCGCTCCTGGGACGCGCTCGCCAAAGGAATTGCCCTGCTCGCCTTCGGCATCGTCGGCCTGGCGACCGCCTCTTTGCCCGGGCGACCCGTGCGCAGATTGGCACTCCTCCTTGCCGTCGCACTCGGTGCCGTCCTCGTGTGGGCGTTGCTCGGCAAGGCGATTCCGTCATTCGGCCCAGACGATGCCGGCCGCGTCGCGCGGCTGAAGGGATCGATCGGCTACTGGAATGCGCTGGCGCTCCTCGCGGACACTGCGCTCGGCCTCGGCCTCTGGCTTGTCGCTTCTGGGCGCGACCGATACGGCCGCCCTGCGGGTGCGCTGATGCTCTACGCGGCGACGCTCGTGATCCTGTTGACGCAGTCTCGCGCCGGCCTCCTTGCCGGTTTCGCGGTTGCCGCGCTGGTGCTCGGGCTCTCGGAGAGTCGGGTCGAGGCGACGTTGTTCGCGCTGCTCGCGACCACCCCCGCGGTCACCGTCGCCGGGTGGGCGTTCACCCGGCCGGCGCTCATCGAGGACGGCGGCGCCCACTCAGATCGTGTCTCCGACGGTGCGGTCCTCGGCGTCCTCACGATCACCGGTTCCGTTGTCGTCCTCGCACTTGTCGCCATCGTTCCGGTTGGACGGCTAGTGGCGAGTCGCCGGCGAGACGTCGTTCGTGGCCTCCTCGGTAGTGCAGCGCTCATCGCCGTCGTTGGTGTGCTCGGGCTCGTCGTGAGCGTCGGCAACCCGTTTACCTGGGCGGCCGACCAGGTTACGAGCTCGGGCGAGGTGACGAACGCCCCCGGCCGCGTCCTCAGCTTCAAGACGAATGATCGGATCGTCTGGTGGGGGGAGGCATGGCAGGTGTTTCGCGCCCATGCCGCCGGAGGAACGGGAGCGCGGACGTTCGAGATCTCGCGCAAACCGTTCCGCAGCAACGCTCGGAACGTCAGCGAACCGCACAGTGTGCCGCTCCAACTGCTGTCCGACACAGGCCTACCGGGGCTCCTGCTGGGGCTCGCGTTCGTCGTCGGCCTGGTGCTCGGCCTCCGCGCCGCCATCGGTCGGCTCGAGCCCGACGAGCGCGCAGCGGCGGCCGGCCTCCTGGCGCTCCCGGTCGCCTTCGGCCTGCACGCACTCGTCGACTTCGATCTCGACTTCCTCGCGGTGGCCGCCCCGGCGGCTCTCGTCTCGGCAGCGCTACTCGGTGCCGGCCGGCCCGCCGCCCGCGCACGCGGCGGGATCCTCCTCGCGGTGAGCACCGTCCTTGCAGCGGGTGCGGCGATCTGGGTGCTGGTCGCTCCGGCGCTCTCGACCCGTGCCGTCGACGCGGCCATCCGACAGAGCGATGCGGGCAACCTCGTCGCAGCCGCAGCGTCGGCGCGCCGGGCCCAGGGGCTGAACCCGCTCTCTCCCGAGCCTCTGTTCGCGCGCGCCACCATCGCAGGCCTCACGGGCGACAAGCCTGCTGCGGACACGTTCTACGGCCAGGCGACGCGACTCCAGCCGGAAAACCC
>JANOUB010000613.1:0-2992 GCA_031416615.1 Thermoleophilia bacterium | reverse complement strand
GGCGGCCGGTCCGCCGCGCCGGCTCGTCACGCTCGTGCTCGACGGAGACGACGTGCCGGAGTACGGGGCGGCAGTGACAAAGGACGGGGCGCCGATGGGCACGCTGACGAGCCCGTGCGAGAGCCCGACGCTCGGCAAGGTGATCGGCCTGGCCGTGCTCGACAGCGGACATGCGGCGGTCGGTGAGCGCGTCGAGGTTGCCCTCGGCGACGGGACGGCGCAGGCGACGGTGGCCACACTGCCGGTCTACGACCCCGACAAGGCGCGGCCGCGATCTTGATGGGAGCGGGCCGCTCCGCGGCCCACGGCAGCCCCACGCGCGCCTGATCCTTGCCGCCGTGCTCGCCCCGCCAGCCCCGCTCTGGGGGGCCGGCTCCGCGTTGACGGGCCTCCGCGCGGCCGCGCAGGGTCACCTATCGGGACACACGGTCGATGGCGAACAGCAAGGATATGGCCGTGGACGAGGGATTGATGCTTCTCCTGGTCGGGGCCGTTTTGTCGGCCAGCATCGTGGTCGCGCTCGGCGCAGCACGCACGGGGCTGCCCGTGCTCGTGGCCTTCCTCGGGCTAGGGATGTTGCTCGGCTCTGACGGCCCTGGCGGCATTGTGTTCGATGATGCAGAGCTCGCCCGCGAAGTCGGGATCGTCGGCCTCGCGCTGATCCTGTACGAGGGTGGCTTGCAGACGTCCTGGCGGCGGCTGCGCCAGGTGGCGGTTCCGGCGGCGCTGCTCAGCTCGGTCGGCGTCGTCGTGAGCGCAATGCTGACCGGGCTGGCCGCGCACGTGCTCTTCGACCTCTCGTGGCTGGAGGCGATCCTGCTTGGCGCCGTCGTGTCGACCACGGATGCCGCTGCGGTTTTCGCGACCCTCCGCTTCACGCACATTCGCCGCCGGGTGGCGCGCACCCTGGAGGCCGAGTCGGGCGGGAACGACCCGATGGCGATCGCGCTCACGCTTGGCCTGATTGCGTGGATCGAGAGGCCCAGCAGCTACGGATTCCCGGACCTCGCGCTGCTCGTCGTTTCGCAGATCGGCCTCGGCCTTCTCGTCGGCGTCGTGTTGGGCGCGGTGGCGTCCTGGGTGTTTGCCCGCCTGCCTCACTCGATTGGAGCTTTCGCGCCGGTCGCGTCGGTCGCAGCGGCCGCCCTCTCATTCGGCGCCGCTGATGTGATCGGCGGCAGCGGCTTCCTCGCCGTCTACCTCGTCGGCCTCGCCGTCGGTAGCACACCCTCGCGCTCCCGCCGACAACTCGTCGCGTTCCACGAAGGACTCGCGTTCCTCGCGCAGGTCGCCCTGTTCATCGTTCTCGGCCTGCTCGTATTCCCGCGCCAATTGTCGAACGTAGCCGTCGCCGGGCTGGCACTGGCGCTGCTGCTCGTCCTCGTGATACGACCCGTCGCTGTCTGGGCATCGACCGCTCTGAGCGAGTTCAACTCTCGCGAGCGGCTGCTGCTCGGATGGGGGGGACTCCGAGGGGCCGTCCCGATTGTGCTCGCCACCTTCGTGCTTTCCTCCCACGTTCCCAACGCCAACACCATCTTCAACGCTGTCTTCTTCGTCGTCGTGATCTCGACGATCTTGCAGGGGACAACCCTGGAATGGGTTGCCGGACGGCTCGCCCTCGTCGACCCGGCTCCACCGTCGCGCGAGGCTCCGATTGAGGTCGGCCCGCTCAGCAAGCTCGACCTGATCGACTTCGTCGTCGCCCCCGACCATGCGATCGCAGGCGCCGCCGTGCGTGAACTCGGCCTCCCGCGGAGCTCGCTCATCGCAGTTGTCGGCCGCGGCGACGACTCGATCCCGCCACGCGGCAGCACGATCATCGAACCCGGCGACCGCTTGTTTGTGCTCGCCCCTCGGTCAATGCGCCAGGACCTTGAAGATGTCTTCTCGCGTTGGCGCCGCCGCGTCTAGCCGGCTGCGCTTATCCGAGGGAAGTAGCTGCGAGCCCGAGCATGACCAGCCCGACGATCACGAGCCCGACGCCCGCCCACTGGACGGGCGTCGGGCGCTCGTGCAGAAACAGCACGCCGGCGACGACCGGGATCACCGCGTACGGCGCCGAGGCGGCGGCAACGACCGCGGTGTCGTCGCGTTGGGTGCCGAGGTTGAACGAGACATACCCCGCCGTGTCGAGGAACGCGAGCAGCGCGATCGCGCCGATCACGCGCGGCGAGCGGTCGGGGAACCGCCAACGGCCGCCACGCAGCGCCGTCAGCACCACAAGGAGGGTGGAGAAGAGCCGGGCCAGGAAGACCGGCGCAAGCCAGCCGAGCTCGTCCGTCTTCACCGAGACGCCCAGGACGAAGCCGCCGAGCAGCACCATCGCGGCGAGCGCGAAGAGGAGCCCGTGCGCGTCGACGCGCTCGATGCTGAAGACCCGGCGCAGTGCAGACGAGGCGAGCACGACGCCCGTGAAGGAGACGAGCACGGCTACCGTCTCGGCGGCCGACAGCCGTTCGCCGAGGAAGATCACGGCCAACAGGACAGTGACCGCCGCGTAGCCGGACACGATCGGGCTGAGAACCGAGATCGGCCCGATCGCGAGTGCGCGGTAGAAGCAGATGTACGAGCCCCACCCGACCGCTCCGACGAGCGCGAAGAACGGCAGGTCGGCTGCGGTGACGTCGGCCAGCGACCCCGACGTGACGACGAGGAGGGCGAGGATGGCCGTGGCGACGACGTGGAAGCCGAGCACGACGCGGACCGAGCCGACACGCCGGCCGGCGCTCGCGGCGACGTAGTCGGCGCACCCCCAGGTGAGCGCCGCACCGAGCCCGAAGAGAACACCCATGTGTGGCTCTACGCTCTAATCGATGCTCGGCAGGGCAGCGAGCCACGGTGTCCTGTACCCCGTCTCGTCCCACAGCACGGGGAAGAACGACTCGTCCAGGGAGAGGTCGCCGTGCCTCTTGTAGCGCGAATAGATCAGGTCGACGTTGGTTTCGTGAAAGCGCACCTCGACCGGCAGCATGTGCGTCACGAGTGCCAT
>JANOUB010000612.1:0-1794 GCA_031416615.1 Thermoleophilia bacterium | reverse complement strand
ATGCTCGCCGCGAAAGTGCCGTATCCACTGCACCTCGGCGTCACCGAGGCGGGCACGCCGTTCGCGGGGACGATCAAGAGCGCCGTCGGGATCGGGTCGCTGCTCGCCGACGGGATCGGCGATACGTTCCGCGTTTCGCTGACCGCAGATCCCGTCAGGGAGGTCGAGGTCGCCTGGGAGATCTTGAAGGCGCTCGGCCTCCGCGAGCGTGGCCCGGTGATGATCGCGTGCCCCTCGTGCGGCCGTGACAATGTCGGCGTCGAGAGCATCGCGGTGGTCGTCGAGGAGCGCCTGAAGGCGTATCCAGAGGCATTCGAGGTGGCAGTGATGGGCTGCGCTGTAAACGGGCCCGGCGAGGCGGGCGACGCCGACTTCGGGATCGCGGGCGGACGCGACGTCGGCTTTCTCTATGCGCATGGGAGGGTGCTGAAGAAGGTCTCGTCGGATATCCTGATCGACGAGCTGTTCCACGAGATCGACCTCTGGATCGCGGGAGGCATGCAGCGCCCGAAGCGGCTGAAGATGGCAAAGCCGGCGGCGCTCGCGATGGCCGAGGCGTCGTTGATCCCGCTCGACTAGAGGCTTGAAGTGAGATGGGCGTGTCGGGAACGGCATGCACAAAGCAGCGTGTTCGGCTCGGCCGGTGACCGGCTTCAGCCGGTCTCCTGGGTTGGGCGCTGGAACTGCATCACCGTGCTGGCCCTGGGGCGCCATCCGTGCGTGCGACCCTTGACATCAAGCCTCTGGAGCCGCGTTGCCAGCTTCGGTAACCTACAGCCTCGTGGTGAGGCGCCAATCAGAGTTGTTCCTCCCGACCCTCCGGGACGACCCGGCAGACGCCGAGGCGATATCGCACAAGCTGCTCGTCCGGGCCGGAATGATCCGCCAGGTCGGCGCCGGGCTCTGGAGCTTCCTCCCGGCCGGCTGGCGTGTGCACGAGAAGATCGTGACGGTCGTGCGCGAGGAGATGGACGCGATCGGCGGCCAGGAGATGTCGATGCCGGTGATCACGCCCGCAGAGTTGTGGCAAAAGACGGGTCGCTACACGATCCCCGAGCTCTTCAAGCTGGCCGACCGCGCCGGCCGACCGTTCGTGCTCGCAATGACGCACGAGGAGACGGTGACGTTTCACATGTCGGAGCTCCGCTCGTATCGCGATCTGCCGAAGATCCTCTACCACTTTCAGACGAAGGGCCGCGATGAGCCGCGCCCCCGTGGCGGTCTGCTGCGATTGCGCGAGTTCGTGATGAAGGATGCGTACTCCTTCGACCGCGACGAGGCCGGGCTCGACGTGAGCTTCCAGAAGCATGCGCGTGCGTATGAGCGGATCTTCGACCGTTGCGAGCTCGAGGTCTTCGGGGTGCAGGCCGAGTCGGGGATGATGGGCGGCAGCGAATCGATCGACTACCTGGCACCGTCGGGCTCGGGCGAGAACACCCTCGTCACGTGCGCCAACGGTGACTATGCAGCCGACCTCGAGATCGCTCGCGGCGTGCCGCGGGGTCCGGATTTTCCGGAGCGGCTCGACAAGCCCGGCGAGGTCGCGACGCCGGGGATTGCGACGATCGACGACCTGGCGGGATTCCTCGGCATCGACCCGGCGGCGACGTCGAAGGCGATGCCGGTGACGAAGGACGACGGCACGCTCGTTCTCGGCCTGATCCGCGGCGACGACCGCCTCGAGGAGGCGAAGCTCGCGGCGGTGCTCGGCAGCGGGTTCCGCCCGGCGACCGAGGATGAGATCCGGGCAGCATTCGGTGCGGATCCCGGCTCGCTCGGGCCTGTCGGCTTCAA
>JANOUB010000611.1:0-2167 GCA_031416615.1 Thermoleophilia bacterium | reverse complement strand
GTCACGCGACACCGTGGTCTCGACGATCGAGTCGAGCACGAAGTCCCGCCAGCGCTCCGGGCGGCGCCTGAGCGCTGCTCCGCCCGGGTACCCACCGAAGTACAGGTACTCGTCGAGCGAGAGAGCGAATGCGTCGCGCATTTCGGTGAAGCTCCAGTGCGGGATACGGAGCATCTCGAACCGCCCCGCGAGGCTCTCCGTCAGCCCGCGGCCGAGGAGCAACGGCGACGAACCGAGCAGGAACACGCGCAGGTTCGAGCCGGAGTAGGCGTCCTGATCCCAGAGAAGCTTGACGGTGTCCGACCAGCGGGTGACCTTCTGCACCTCGTCGAGCACGAGGACAGCGCCTTCTTCACTCTGCTCGTCAAGCCTCCTCCCGATCTCCCACTGGTCGATGATCCAGTCCCGGTCTCGTCCGGCGGCGTCATCCGCTGACGCGAAGTGCGAGGGAAGCGCTACCTCGTCGAGCACCTGCCTGATCAGCGTCGTCTTGCCCACCTGCCGCGGTCCCGCCAGCACCTGCATGTGCCGGCGCGGCTCGCGCGCCCGTTCGAGGACAGTGTCGAAGACCGGCCTGCGGTACACCGAAGCCACACCGACAGTTTACTCAAGATCTTGAGTAAATTTACTCATCGCTCCGAGTCATTCGCTCGACGAGTCGTACCTAGAGACTCGTGCCAGTTTCTTTCGTCGCGGGCTCGAGCAGTCTCAGCGCATTCTCGACGGTCGCGGCAAAGGACGGCCAGTATGCCTCGGCGATGCCGTGATCCTGAACGCTCACACCAGCCCGCGTGAGCTCGGGCCTCACCCGCTCGATGACCTGCCGTGCTTCACTCGCCCGGAGATAGTCTCCGTAGGTTTCGACCCCGGGAATCATGAGCCAACGGTGGATCTCGGTCAGCGCCCGAAGGAGTGCAGGCCAGTCGCGGTAGCTCGGAATCTCGTTCTCATCGAGTTCGAGGAAGTCTGCCCACCGGCGCCTGTCGATCGAGTAGCGCGCCTCGTTCCCGATGATCACGCGGGAGATCGCGCTCGCGGAGGCGAGCTCGTTCAACGCATCGTTGACGTTGCGCTTGGTCGAGACCGCCGCCTCGGCCACAGCGAGCGTCGTCACCCGCGACGCGCCCGACGTCAGGAGAAACCGCACGATCTCCGCGCGGCTGCCCACCCCGAGGAGCAGGCGCAGCCGGAAGGCAAAGTTGACCGGCCCTTCCAGCGGTGGCGTAACCGACTTTCTGCTCAGTTCCGTCGGCGACTTGAGAAACCCGTGATCCTGGAACGTCTCGTCGGTTCTCGGAGGCGGCACGCCCCCGCGCGAGAGGATCACCGCGTCGACCGCGGTCGGTTCGGCAGCTCCTCCCATCCGCAGAGTCGACCCGTGCTTCGCCGCCCAGGCGGCCGCAGCGCGCACGAGCCGATCGACGTCCGGCTCAGCTGCCGCCAGTCGTGTGAGGCGGCGGCCACTGATGAGCGAGCCGTTGACGCGGAGCCAGTCGAGTACCTCGTCGAAGAGGCGGGGCTCGTCTCGAGCCACGTCGAAGGTGAAGACGAGGAGTGCTTCTGGATCCTGTGCCCAGGTGTCGACCTCGCGCTGCGGGGTGGCGAAGACACCCATCTGGGCCCACTGATCCCAGGCGAAGCCGACGAGCGCCTTGGTCACCCTGTCCCTAAGCGCCGAGGTCGACATCCTCGACTCCCAGGTAACGGAGGGCACCTTCGAGCTGCTCGCGGAACCCCTCCGATGGGTCGTGGGTTCGCGTCCACCGCGCAGCGCCGACGAGCTCCTCGCGGGTCGGAGTGAGCGCCTTCAGGTCGGACTCGTGGCGGCCGAGTCCCTGGTCGACGAATGCGTAGAGCTTGAAGTGAATCTGGTCGAGGCGTCCAGCGAAGTGAACGGTGAGTCCCGACCCGAACTCCCGGTGCTCGAGCCGGTCGAGAAATCCCTCGGGTAGACCGAAGTCGAGCAGGTCGGACGGGCCGGCGTTCAGCCACCCCTCAGAGACGCCAAAATCTGCCGCAACCACATTGCGCGCGGCGATCAACGGCGGTGGCAACGGCTTCGCCGGCGCGAGCACACCGCCGTCGAGGAGGGCGACGACGTCGACATCCCGCGTCGTTCGATCGACAAACCCGAGGATCGTCAGAGCAGCGCCACCGATGACCACGA
>JANOUB010000610.1:0-2032 GCA_031416615.1 Thermoleophilia bacterium | reverse complement strand
TCTGGGCGAACGAACTGCTCGTCGTCTCCGACGGGGTGGATGCGCGGCTCGGCACGTTGACAGGCGCCTGGGAGTGGTTCCTCCCCTGGCGCACGGTCGAAGGTGATGCGCTCGCCGCGGCCGGGGCGAACCGCCTCGACGTGCTGGCGCGCGGCGTCTTCCAGCATGACCGCTTCCTCGACCTCGTACGCCACTTCGTCGCCTTCGATGACGACGGCGGTGACCTGGCCAAGAAGGTCGCCGGCTACCACCAGTTCCACGCCACCCGACGTGCAGTCGAGACGACGATCCGAGCCGTGAGCCCCGACGGCGACCGTCGCGCGGGGGTCGTCTGGCACACGCAGGGCTCGGGCAAGAGCCTGACGATGGCGTTCTACGCGGGCAAGCTCGTCGTCCAGCCGGCACTCGCAAACCCGACGGTCGTCGTCCTCAGCGACCGCAACGACCTCGACGACCAGCTCTACGGCGTCTTCTCCCGCTGCTCCGACCTGATCCGGCAGCGGCCGGTGCAGGCTCGCGACCGCGCGCACCTGCGAGAGCTGCTCCAGGTGGCGTCTGGCGGAGTCGTGTTCACGACGATCCAGAAGTTCGTCCCCGACGAGAAGGGCGACACCTTCCCGACGCTGACCGAGCGTCGCAACGTCGTCGTCATCGCCGACGAGGCACACCGCTCGCAGTACGACTTCATCGACGGCTTCGCCCGTCATCTGCGCGACGCCCTGCCGCACGCCACCTTCGTCGCCTTCACCGGCACCCCGGTCGAGCTCGACGACCGCGACACCCGCAATGTGTTCGGCGACTACATCGACGTCTACGACGTACAGCAGGCCGTCGAGGACGGGGCCACCGTCCCCATCTACTACGAGAGCCGCCTCACGACGCTCGACCTCGCCGACGACGAGCGCCCGCGCATCGACGAAGAGGTGGAGGAGGTGCTCGAGGGCGAGGACGAAGAGCGTCGTCGCAGGCTGAAGTCGAAGTGGGCGCAGCTCGAGGCGGTCGTCGGCACGCCCAAACGGCTCGAGCTCGTCGCCCGCGACCTCGTTGAGCATTACGAGGAGCGACTTGCCGCGATGGAGGGCAAGGCGATGGTCGTCTGCATGAGCCGCCGCATCTGCGTCGACCTCCACGCCGCCCTCGCGAAGCTGCGGCCGGACTGGGAGATCAACGTCGTGATGACTGGCAGCGCCACCGACCCGCCGGACTGGCAGCGCCACATCCGCACGAAGTCGGCGCGGCAGGAGCTCGCGCGCCGCTTCAAGGATCCCGACGACCCCTTCCGCGTCGTGGTCGTACGGGACATGTGGCTGACCGGGTTCGACGCGCCGAGCCTGCACACGATGTACGTCGACAAGCCGATGCGCGGCCACGGCCTGATGCAGGCGATCGCCCGCGTCAACCGCGTCTTCCGCGACAAGCCCGGCGGGCTCGTCGTCGACTACCTCGGCATCGCCGACGACCTGCGCAAGGCGCTCGCGACGTACACGGGCAGCGGCGGGCGCGGGCAGACGGCGGTCGACCAGAGCGAGGCCGTCGCGCTCGTGCTCGAGCGGCTCGAGGTCTGCCGCGGCATCTTCCACGGCTTCGACTACTCGGGCGCCCTCACGCCCGGCGGCCGCATGACGCTCCTCGCGTCAGCGCAGGAGCATGTGCTGGCGCAGGACAGCGGGCGCGAACGCTTCACGCAGGCGGTCGTCGAGCTTTCGAAGGCGTTCGCGCTCGCCGTCCCGCGCGCGGAGGTGCTCGCCGTCCGCGACGAGATCGCGTTCTTCCAGGCCGTCAAGGCCGCGCTCGTGAAGACCGAGGTCGGTCGAGCCCGCCCCGAGGATGACCTCGACCACGCGATCCGCCAGATCGTCGCCGGCGCGATCGCGCCCGGAGAGGTGATCGACGTCTTCGCCGCTGCAGGCCTACAGAAACCGGACATCTCGCTCCTCTCCGACGAGTTCCTCGCCGAGGTTCGCGAGCTGCCGCAGCGGAACCTCGCGGTCGAGCTGCTGCGAAAGCTGCTGAACGACGAGGTCAAGGCGCG
>JANOUB010000609.1:0-2106 GCA_031416615.1 Thermoleophilia bacterium | reverse complement strand
CGCCCGCCGCTTGGCCTCCTCAGCGGTCATCCCGTCCGGCAACGAACCGAGCTCGACGAGCTCGCCTATGGTCTCGAGCATCAGATACGGGTTGACGGCGGCGGCACCGTAGCCGATCAGGGTGGCGACGCTGTGGACGCTTCGCGTCTCGCCCGACTCGACGACGAGGCCGGCCTGGAGACGTGTCCCCTCGCGCACCAGATGGTGGTGGGTAGCGGCGACCGCGAGCAGAGACGGCAGCGGTGCGCGGTCCGCACCGACGGCACGGTCGGAGAGGATCAGGATGTTCGCGCCGGCGGCGAGCGCTACGTCGGCCTCGTGGCACAGCCGCTCGAGCGCAGTAGCCATCCCGGCCGGCCCTTCGCAGACGGGCCAGGTGACGTCGAGTGTGCGCGCCTTGAAGATCGCAGAATGCACCTGCCGCAGCTGCTCGAGCTCGGCATCGAGCAGGATCGGGGTCTCCAGTACGAGCTGCCGCGCGTGCTCAGGCGTCTCGTCGAGGAGGTTCTTCTCCGACCCGATGCTCGCCTGGAGGCTCATCACGATCGCCTCCCGGATCGAGTCGATCGGCGGATTCGTGACCTGGGCGAACAGCTGCTTGAAGTAGGAATAGAGAAGCCGGTGGCGATCCGAGAGAACGGCGAGGGGTGTGTCGTTCCCCATCGAGCTGACGGCCTCCTCGGCGTTCCGCGCCAGCGGCGCGAGGATCACCTTCATGTCTTCCTGCGTGTAGCCGAAGGCAATCTGGCGCTGGCGCAGCGACTCGGTCGGTGCAGCGTGCGGCTGCCGCTCGGGCAGGTCGGCGAGGCGAACCACCTCGCGCTCGAACCATTCGCCGTACGGCTGTTGGGCGGCAATCCCGCGCTTGACCTCGTCGTCGGGGACGATCCGCCCCTGCTCGAGATCGACGAGGAAGAGCTTCCCGGGCTGCAGGCGCCCTTTGCGGAGGATGTTCTCGGCAGGAATATCGAGCACGCCGGTCTCCGAGGCGAGCACGACCCAACCGTCACGCGTCTCGAGCCAGCGTCCCGGCCGCAGGCCGTTGCGGTCGAGTGTCGAGCCGATCACGCGGCCGTCCGTGAACGACACGGCGGCGGGCCCATCCCACGCCTCCATCAGGCACTGGTGGTAGGCATAGAAGCCCAGCAACTCGGGTGGGAGATCGACCCGGCCGGCCGTCGCCTCGGGGATCATCATCATCATCGCGTGCGGCAGCGAGCGGCCACCCAGGACGAGCAGTTCGAGCACGTTGTCGAGCGTCCCGGAATCCGACCCTCCCGGCTGGACGACCGGGAGCACCTTGTGGAGGTCGTCACCGAACAGCTCCGAGGCGAGCTGCGACTCGCGGGCGCGCATCCAGTTGACGTTGCCGCGCACCGTGTTGATCTCGCCGTTGTGGGCGATCATCCGGTACGGGTGCGCGAGCTCCCAGCTCGGGAACGTGTTCGTCGAGAATCGAGAATGGACGAGAGCGAGAGCACTCTCGGTGCGCTCGTCCTCCAGGTCCGGGTAGTACCGGCGGAGCTGCGGCGCGGTGAGCATGCCCTTGTACACGATCGTGCGCGACGAGAGGCTCGTGATGCTCGCGTCGGCACCCCCCTCGAGCTCGAAGCGGCGGCGGATCACATAGAGCTTCCGTTCGAACGCGTCCTGGTCGTCGACGGCGGTGCCCCCGGCCGCGACGACGAGCTGGCGGATGAAAGGGGCCGACGCTGCAGCGGTGCGGCCGACATGCGCCGGGTCGACGGGAACGTCGCGCCAACACACGATGCCCTGGCCCTCCGCCTCGACGAGCGACGACAGGAGGTTCTCGAGCTCCGCTCGACGCTGCGCCTCCTGGGGAAGAAAGCACATCGCGACGCCGTAGCGGCCAGACGCGGGAAGCGCCTCTCCCACCTCGTCGCGGAAGAACGCGTCCGGAAGCTGGATCAGGATGCCCGCCCCGTCGCCCGTATCCGGGTCGGCCCCCGCGGCGCCGCGGTGCTCCAGGTTCTCGAGCGCCTCGAGCGCCCGCCGCACGGTCTCGTGCAGCGGAATCCCGTCGAGCCGGGCGACGAACGCGACCCCGCACGCGTCGTGCTCGTAGTCGGCGGCGTAGAGACCGGG
>JANOUB010000608.1:0-7743 GCA_031416615.1 Thermoleophilia bacterium | reverse complement strand
CCGATGGACGACCCGGATGTTCTGGGCCTCCGGTGAGGATGCCGCGACCGGCTCTGCAGCCGGCCCGCTCGCGTGCCATCTCGCCCGCCACGGTCGCATCGCCTGGGGCGATGAGATCACGATCTCACAGGGTGCCGAGCTCGGCCGGCCGTCGACCCTCTACGCGCGAGCCGAAGGCGGCGACGGGCTGTTCGGCCGGGTGTAGGTAGGCGGGCTGGCGGTCACGGTCGCCCGCGGCGAGTTCCGGCTGCCTGCGTAGCTCGCGGTGGTAGTGCGTACCGCGAGCTACGCAGGCTGTCCTTTGTTTGCAGATCTGGGCTGCTTCCTTCCTGCTAGATCTCGAATCCGCTAGCGCGAATTCTTAGATCGCACGCAAGATCCCTGAAGATGCCCGCCCGCGGGCCCGTTGTGGCCGGCACCTGCGGAGCAGGCGTATTTCTGTTTGCAGATCTGGGCTTCGCCTGCGATCGCGAAGATCCCTGAAGGGTCGGCCCGCCGGCCTGTGTTGGCCGACTGGCCTCAGCCTGGATCCACCGTTTTACGCGGGCGTTGCATCTCCGTACCGAAGGCGCGCCAGGGGCGCTCCCCGTCCGGCTGGGATCCGTTTCTTCCCTGTCGGGCGGTCTCACCCGGACGGTGCGCTCCGCGCCCCGCGAACACGCAAAACGGTGGCTCCAGACTCAGGGAGCAGCGGCGACCGGCTCGTACGGGCTATGCGAAGCGTCGCCCGTCCCGGTACTCCCGGGCCTGCCTGACCGTCTCGCCCGCCGCGCTCCGGACTGCCCACGAGTCGGGGTTCACGGCGCGCGGTGGGGCAAGACTTGGGTGGCCTACGTCGTCGTGAGCACGTCCACCGAGACGATCGACTCCGGCCGAAGCATCCGCTCGCCGACGAGTGGCCACTCGCCGCGGGGCTCCTCGATCTCGGCGATCACGGTGCGCGCGAGAACGAGCGCGCTGTCGCGGTTCGGGGCGGTCCCGATCTGCAGGACTTCTCCATCGCTCATCCGAACGACGACCCGGCGGAGCTCCGAGGGAGACCACTGGCCACCGCGATCGAGGGGTGGGCTTGATGGGTGTTCGAGCAGAGCCACGGCGTCCTCCAGTCATCGGGTTCGGAGCGCCGCACGACTCCAGTAGGAGGGTTATCGCAGATTCGAGGGGTGGTCCTCGTCCCTCGGATGGGCTATTCGGACCGCTGCACGTCGATCGAGACAATCGCTCCGGGACGGATGAAGCGCTCGTCAACCTGAGGCCACTCACCCCTCGTCGCGGCCTGCTCGATGTGCCGCACCATGTCGCGCGCGATCTGTACAGCGTTCTCGCGTCCCTCCGCGCTCCCGACGACGATGTCGTCGTCGCCGTGCACCCGCAGGATCACGCGCCGCGTGTCCGGAGCTCCGAAACCGCGCGTGGGTGTGGCGGTCAGCGTGGCGGGCGGATCGAGGTCATCGAGCGACGGGACTACGCCGGCCATCGGGCTGCTGCCGTAGCCGGAATCGCGGTTCCCGAAGATCGTCATCCAGTTCCTCCTTGTTGCATGCGGGCACCCTCGATATCGACCGGTTCCCGTTCGCACGCAGTCCCTCTTTCGAGTGGCCGCTCGTCCCGGCTCCAGGCTGTCGCAAATGCCGTCGCAGCAAGCCCGACCGTGCCTGCGACGCCGAATGCGAGGCGGGTGCCACCGAGCTCGACGAGCGTGCCCGAAAGGAGAGATCCGAGCGGCGTGAGGCCAACGAACGCAAACAGGTAGATCGCCACGAGGCGACCGCGGAGATGATCGGGCGCCGCGAGTTGGACGAGTGCGTTGGCGCTCGCGGCGAAGAGGGTGAACGAGGCGCCGATGGCGATGAGGATGATCCCCGCGAGGCGGGCGTCGTGAACGGGGGCGAGTGCGAGCAGGAGGATGCTGAACCCGAGTGCTCCGGTTCTGAACGCGCTGAATGTCGCACGCTCGAGCGACGCTGTGGCGATCGCGCCGCCGAACGCCCCGAGGCCGAACGCCGCCGAGAGGAGCCCGAACGCGCGGGCGTCGACGTGCAACGTGTCCGACGCGAGGAGCGGCACCAGGGTGTTGAAGTTGAAGCCGACGAGCCCGACGCACGCGACCACAACGAGAACCGCGCGTACCTGGTGGTCATGCCACGCGAACGAGAGACCCTCCCTTGTCCCCGCGAGGACGGTGACAGTGCGATCACGCGCCACCGGGTAGAGCTCGTCCTCGCGCATCGCTAGCAAGGCTGCGAGCACGGCGACGAAGCTGAGCGTGTTGACGAGGAAGCAGGTCCCAACACCCGCGGTTGCGATCAGCACACCGGCGATCGCGGGGCCGATGACGCGCGACGCATTGAGGACGCCTGAGTTGAGTGCAACTGCGTTCGGGAGCTCACGCGGGCCGACCATCTCGAATGTGAGCGACTGCCGTCCCGGCGCATCGAGCACGAGGGTGACACCCCCGAGCGTCGCCAACGCGAACACGATGGGCAGCGTCGCCGTACCCGTCAGCGTTACCGCCGCGAGTGCTCCAGAGACGATCATCGCCGCGACCTGCGTCCAGATGACGAGGCGGCGCGTATCCAGTCGATCGACCACGGAGCCTGCGAAGAGCCCGAAGAGCGTATACGGCGCGAATCGGCAGAAGACCAGTGTCGCGACCGCGAGCGGCGAGCGAGAGAGCGAGAGGACGAGCCACGCGAGCGCAACGTTCTGCATCCACGAGCCCGCGAGCGAGACGATCTGCCCGGCGAAGAAGAGCCGGTAGTTGTGGTGGCGGCGGAGGCTACGGAAGGTGCGGCCTCGCAACGCGAGTGCGACGGTGCTCACCGCCACTCTCCCAGAGGCTCGATGTGGAGGGTGCGTGCGTGTCGGGCAGGACACGCTGGGCCGTGTGCAAGCGTGCCCCTATTCCACATCAAGCCTCCAAGAGATCGCGCAGCGGCCCGATGGCTGCCTCGATCGCCAGCAGGGCTTCCGGCTCGAGGGCGCTGAGGCGCTCGGCGAGCCACGCCGTTCGCCGCTCGCGCACCGAGCGGAGGAGCCGCTCGCCTCCGGGCGTCAGCTCGAGTCCGACGCGGCGCCGGTCTACCTCCGATCGAACGCGGACGAGCAAGCCGGCGCGCTCGAGCCGGTCGACGTGACCCGAGAGCGCCGGCGGCGAGATCCCCTCTGCCGCGGCTAGCGCACGAAGCGTCAACCCGGGGCTCCGCTTGATGAGCCACAGCAGCGTGGCCTGACGTCCGGTGACCCCGAACTGCTCGGTCTCGCGGCGCAGCTCGCGCGTCAGGCGGAGCAGCACTGGGCGGAGATCGTTCGCGATCGCGAGAGGAGTTTCGATAGTCGAGCTAATCATTAACGTTATGAACTATACCGGACCACGACCTGCCGCCGTCCAACGCGACAGAGACCACTAGCCGACGAACTGCGTATCATGTGGAGATATGCGCTCGGTCACCCTCATCGCAGCCGCTGTGGCCGTCATCGCAGCCGCCATCTCCGGCGCAGCCAGTGGCTCGGCGGCCGCCGTCCGCTGCAACCTCTGGGCCGCCCCCTACGGCGTCGACACGAACGCGGGCACGCAGGCCGCCCCGTTCCTGACGCTTGGCAAGCTGGCGGGCACGCTCGTGCCCGGCCAGACAGGCTGCCTTCCCGCCGGGACATCATTCGCCAGGCGCGAGGTGATCACTGCGGTCGGCACTGCGGCCGCGCGGATTACGATCACGACGGTGCCGGGTGGCGCGCGCGCGATCCTCGCCGACGGCATCGAGACGACGCAGGCGACGCGGTTCCTGACGCTTACCAACCTCGCGATCAGCGCCCTCGACAACTCCGCCGACCGGAGCGTCTCCGGCACCGTGATCCTGCGCGGCTTCTCGACTGCGTTGACCCGCTCGGACGTGGGCCCGGGCACGCTGAAGGAGGCCGGCCGATCGTGCGTCGTGCTCGACCACGCCGGCTCGGCGCTGATCGGCAGCAACGTCCTGCACGAGTGCAACGGCGCCTCGCCGGGTCTCTACGCCGCCGGCGTGCTGGCGGCGACTTCGGTCGGCGCGCGCATCCTCGACAATGTCATCTTCGGGAACGCCGGCGGCGACGCGCTCGCCTTCGCGCCGAACGCCCAGGTTTCCGTCGCGCGTCGCAACCTCATGGTCGACAACCTCGGCGGCGTCTACTTCGGCGGGGGGCCCAAGGTCGCCTCGCGGGACAACCGCATCGAACAGAACGTGATCACACGTACCGGCCGTTACGACGCCCACAGCGGTTACACGCCGAATACGCCTGTGGGGACAGGCAACCTCGTCCGGACGAATTGCATCTGGAGTCCGAACGCGGTCACGGCCTCTGGCGCCGGCTTCAAGCTGGTAGCGAACCGTAAGGTGAACCCGCGTGTCGTCAAGGGGCAGGGCACCTACCGGCTTGCGGCGTCGAGCCCGTGCCGCGCCTACCGGCCGCAGCCGTAGCATCACGCAGTTCCGTATGAGGCGCGGCTACAAGGCGCGCCTGGACGCTGGCATCCAGGCCAAGCTCTCTTCCTGTCGCGACCCGCCGAGGGCAGGCAGGCAGATCCTCCGGCGTGAGCTGTGGAGAAATCGTTGCTGTTCTGACACGAAGGGTGTCTCCCTCCGGGAGACACCCGGAGGTCTGGCCCCGGCCGCCACCCTCGATTGAGGGCTGACGCGCGGCCCGAAGCGACCGACAGTTCGAGCTTCGACAACTTCGCCGCCGGTACCGTCGGCCCGCCAACGGATCGTCCTTGAGGGCCTTCGGTACGGAGATGCAACGCCCGCCCAAAACGGTGGATCCTGGGTTAGCGCTGCGGGGCGAGCTCGGCCTTCGGCTCGGGCTCGAGCTTGTAGCCGACGCCGTAGCGCGTCTGCAGGAAGGTATGCGTCGACGACCGATGGTCGATCTTCTCGCGGAGCTTCCGGACGAACACATCGACGGTACGGTCGCGGTGAGAGGCGCGCCGGCCCCAGACACGCTGGAGCAACTCGTCGCGCGTGAGGACACGGCCCAGATCGAGGGCGAGCGCGTAGAGCAGCCGGAACTCGGTGGGCGTCAGGTCGGCGCTCTTGCCGTCGATGTACGCCTGCACGTTCTTCGTGTCCAGGCGAAGCTCCTCGATCACGATCTCGTCGCCACGACGGGGATCCTGCGCGCGCGTGCCACGCCGGGCGGCTGCGCCGACCCGTGCCGTCAGCTCCTTCATCGAGAAAGGTTTCACGAGGTAGTCGTCGGCGCCAATTTCGAGGGCGTGCACCCGGTCGTGCTCGGTGCCGCGGGCTGAGACGACGACGATCGGCGTACCGATTCCTTCACTCCGCGCCTGCTCGATCACCTTCCAGCCGTCGAGGCCGGGGAGCATCAGGTCGAGCACGCAGACGTCGGGGCGCTCGAAGCGGAGCCGAGCGAGGCCGGTCTCGCCGTTGGCGACAGCCAACGCGTCGAAACCCGCGGCCTGTAGGTGACGCGCCATGCCCTGGGCGATGACGTCGTCGTCCTCGATGATCAAGACTTTCGCCATGCAGAGATGATGGATGGCCCCCGGTTACCCGGGGGCCGTCAAGGTGTTACCGGATGGTAACGGAGTGGTGTGCGCGAGAGCTACGAGATTGCCGGGTCGAAGCCCCCGCAATGGTATTCGGCCTGCTTGTCCGTGTCGGCGTTCTCGTCGTTCTGCTCGAGTATTCTGTAGAACGATGTGAAGATGGACCCTGACGCGCGACGAGGTCGGACAGTGGTCGAGGAGAGCCGCGAGGCGGTGATCGTCCTCGATGACACCGACACAGTTGTGCTCGCGAGCAGGCGGGCACGGCAGTCGATCGACGGGATCAACGAGGGCGAACGGGTTCCCGACGGCCTTCTCTCGGGTGGGCTGGGACTCGTGCCGCTGATCGTGCCGTACGACGCGGGCGGCCGGCGAGAGCGGATCGTCTACCTCAGTCAGGCTGGTGATATGACCGCGTACGAGGAGCTGCGGGCAGGGTTCACCGCGGCTGTGTCGCACGAGTTGCGCACGCCGCTCGCGCGCCTGCTGGCGCTGCTCGAGACTGCGACGTTGCCCGGCGAGGACGTGCACGCGCTCGTCGACCGCGCCCGCGGCGAGGTCGAGTCGGCGCGCGAGCTGATCGACGAGGTGCTCTTCCTTTCGGAGCTCGAGTCGGGCGGTCGCGTTGTCTCGCTCGGCGCCGTCCCCGTCCGGCCGGAGCTCGACCTCGCCGTGGCCGAGCTCGAGGAGCGCTCGTCGAGAGCCGGTGTGTCGGTCTCCGTCGAAGGCGACGAGGGAATCGAGCTGGAGATGCGACCGCGGATGCTGCGGGTGATCGGCCAGAACCTTGCGGAGAACTCGATCCGCTACGCGGGTCCCGGCGCCTCGTTCACGCTGGCCGTCGAGCGCGAGGGCGACAATGTCGTGCTGCGCGGAACCGACGACGGCGTCGGCGTCAATGAGGACGAACTCTCGCGCCTGTTCGAGCGCTTCTACCGGGCAGATCACGCCCGCGCCTCGCGCGGCACGGGTCTCGGGCTCGCGATCGTCAAGCACATCGTCGGCCAGGCGGGCGGCACGGTCGACGCAAGGGGTGGCAAGGGGCTGGGGCTCGAGATTCGCTGCGTGTTCCCGAAGCCTTCGACCGAAAACCCGTAGGGGACGGGCGCATGCCCCGTACTGAGCGGTTGCGAGCGGGTGCTGGACCTACCCGTGGGGCACACCGGCGACACATTCCGAGAAGAGGCACTGAACCTGGATCCAGGCTGAACGCTAGGCGTTCACCAGTTTTTTACTTCTTGGTTACCACCCTTCATCCCACCGTGGTTGAATGGGCGGCGACACTCGAACCGGGTTGACGAACGTGACGACACCAAACATCGACAACAGGAAGCTCGGAGCACTCGGCGCCCCTGAGGCTGCGAACGGTAGGGGTTCGAGCGTCGTCTTCGGCGTGAGCAAGCTCAGCGTCAGCTACAGCGGCAACGTGGCACTCAAGAACGTCGATCTCGAGATTCGGAAGAACTTCGTCACGGCTTTCATCGGCCCGTCGGGCTGCGGCAAGAGCACCTTCATCCGGTGCTTCAACCGCATGAACGATCTCATTCCCGGTGCCGTCGTCGACGGAAGTGTTCGCTACCACAACATGGATCTCTATGGCTCGGACGTCGACCCTGTCGAGGTTCGCCGCCTGATCGGCATGGTGTTCCAGAAGCCGAACCCGTTCCCGAAGTCGATCTACGAGAACATCGCCTTCGGGCCAAAGGTGCTCGGGATGAAGGATGGCCTGGACGAGCGGATCGAGCGGGCTCTGCGCTCAGCCGCACTCTGGGACGAGGTCAAGGATCGCCTCAAGGACAACGCGCTCGGTCTCTCCGGGGGTCAGCAGCAGCGCCTCTGCATCGCGCGGGCGATCGCGGTCGAGCCGGACGTGATCCTGATGGACGAGCCGGCGTCTGCGCTCGACCCGATCTCCACTTCGCGGATCGAGGATCTCATCCACGAGCTCAAGCGCGACTACACGATCGTGATCGTCACGCACAACATGCAGCAGGCGGCGCGCGTCGCGGACATGACTGCGTTCTTCAGCGTCGAGGTGCGGGAGGACGGCAGCGGGCGCCACGGCATTCTCGTCGAGCACGACCAGACGACGAAGATCTTCACGAACCCGGCCGACAAGCGAACAGAGGACTACGTCACGGGACGGTTCGGGTAATGGCGCGGGTCGAGTTCCAGCACAGCCTCGATGCTCTCGAGGC